>NZ_RZSB01000621.1:0-3601 GCF_004023285.1 Mesorhizobium sp. M2A.F.Ca.ET.067.02.1.1 | reverse complement strand
TGCTGCTGCAGCATCCCGATCTCGACGGCATCTATGTGACCTGGGCCGAGCCTGCCGACGGCGTGCTTTCGGCGCTGCGCGGCGCCGGCAACACCCACACCAAGATCGTCACGCTCGATCTTGCCGAGCCGGTCGCGCTCGACATGGTCAAGGGCGGCAATGTTGCCGCGCTCGTCGCCGACAAGGCCTATGAACTCGGCCGCGCCATGGCCGCCTCCGGCATGAAGTCGCTGCTTGCCCAGCAGACGCCCGCCTTCGTCGTCGCGCCGGCGCTGACCGTGACCAAGGAGAACGTCTCCCAGGGCTGGAAGGACTCGCTCAACCGCGACGCGCCGCAGTCGGTGCTCGACGCGGCGAAGTGAGCCGACGCTCCGGCTCGGCCTGCCGGGCCGGAGCTATCTTCCTGAACAAGAAGGGGAACGATATGCGCAAAGCATTTGGTATCATGACTGTATTGGCGAGCCTGTTCGCCGCCCACGCCTTCGCCGCCGAAGGCGTCACCACCGGGCCGAACGGCGAGAAGCCGGTTCCGGCGGCCTCGCTGACGCTGACGGCGGCGCAGGAACAGCAGATAAAGGACGGCAAGTTTACCGCGGCCCTCGTCTGGCACGAGATGAGCGAGTACACCAACGCGGTCAACGCTGGGGCGCGCGACGAGTTCAAGCGTCTCGGCATCGAGGTGGTGGCGCAGACCGATGCCGGCTTCGACGCCGCCCGCCAGAAGGCCGATGTCGAGACGGTGATGGCCAAGAAGCCGTCGATCATCCTGTCGCTTCCAGTCGATCCGGCGACCGCGGCCTCTGTCTACGATCCGGCCCGCCAGGCCGGCGTCAAGCTCGGCTTCGTCGACAATAGCCCGGCCGGCTACAAGCAGGGCACGGATTACGTCACCATCGTCTCCGACGACCTCTTCCAGATGGGCAACAAGGCCGGCATCGCCATGGCAGAGGCCCTCGGCAAGAAGGGCAAGGTCGGCTACATCTTCCACGACGCCGATTTCTACGTCACCAACCAGCGCGACGGCGCCTTCAAGAAGACCATCGAGCAGGACTATCCCGACATGCAGATCGCCGCCGAGGCCGGCATGGCCGATCCGGCGCGCTCAGAGGACATCGCGCAGGCGATGATCACCCAGCATCCCGACCTCGACGGCATCTATGTCACCTGGGCTGAGCCGGCGCTGAGCGTCCTCTCCGCCCTTCGCGCCGCCGGCAACACGCACACCAAGATCGTCACGCTCGACCTCAACGAACCGGCCGCGCTCGACATGGTCAAAGGTGGTAACATCGCAGCCCTTGTCGCCGACGAGGCCTATTCGATCGGCGTGACGCTGGCGCGAGCCTCCGCAGGCTCGCTGGTCGGCCTGAAGGCCGAGCCATTCTACGCGGTCGATTCCATCGCCGTCACCAAGGACACGGTGAAGGACGGCTGGAAGAAGTCGCTCAACAAGGACGTGCCCGCGACCATCGCGGACGCCATGAAATAGACGGCGTGGCAGGCTGCGAAGCACGCACCATCGGAGATCGAACATGACCAGCGCCAACACCGGCACCGAGATGGGCAGCTTCGCCAGCCGCTTCAATCTGCAGCAATATGTCGTCTATCTCGGCTTCCTGGCGATCTTCCTGTTCTTCGCCTTCATGCTGAGGGACAGCGGCTTCCTCACCGTCCGCAACCTCTCCAACATCGTGCTGCAGACGGCGCCGGTGACGATCATGGCGATCGGCCTCGTCTTCGTCATGTCGGCCGGCGAGATCGACCTTTCGATCGGCTCGATCGTGGCGGTATCGGCGCTCGCCGCTGCCGTCACCATCGCCTCCTACGGGATGGCGGCGGGAATCGTCGCCGGCCTGGGCGCCGGTATCCTGATCGGCCTCATCAACGGCGCGCTGGTCGCCTATGTCAGGCTGCCGTCCTTCCTGGTGACGCTGGCGACGATGGGCCTGTTCGCCGGCGTCTCGCGCTCGATGACCGACCTGCGTTCGATCTCGGTCACCAACGATGCCTTCACCGGTTTCTTTGGTTCCGGCTCGCTGCTCGGCGTGCCCTCGCTCATCTGGTGGACGGTGATCGCCATCGCCGTCGGCCACCTCGTCTACCGCGAGACGCGTTTCGGCGCGCATGTGCTGGCGACCGGCGACAACGCCCGCGCTGCAAGCGTTTCGGGCATCAGCGTGCCCAAGATCAGGCTCGCCGTGCTCACCATCAGCGGCGGGCTCGCGGGGCTCGCCGGATTGCTCTACGCCGGCCGCCTGCAGGCGGCGAAATACACGCTCGGCGAGACCGATCTGATGACGGTCATCGCCGCCGTCATCGTCGGCGGCACGCTGCTCAATGGCGGCAAGGGCTCGATCGTCGGTGCCCTCGTCGGCTCGCTGATGATGGGCATGCTGAACAACGGGCTGATCCTGATGGGCCTCTCGGTCTCCGACCAGATGATCGTGCGCGGCCTGATCATCCTCACCGCGGTCGCAGTGTCGCTGCGCGACAAATCCCGCTGAAGGAACCTTTTCCATGTTTCTCGACGTTCTGCGCCGCCGCAACCCCGCCCTCATCGAAGCGGCGATCGGCCTTCACCAGCAGGGCAAGCTGCCGGCCAACGCCTATGTGCTCGATCTCGACACGGTCGAGCGCAATGCAAAGGTCCTCAAGCAGGAAGCCGATCGGCTCGGCCTGAAGATCTTCGCCATGACCAAGCAGGTCGGCCGCTCGAGCTCCTTCTGCAAGGCGGTGATGCGCGGCGGCATCGAACGCGCTGTCGCGGTCGACATGGCCTGCGCGCGCGCCACGCATAAGGCCGGCATGAAGCTCGGCCATCTCGGCCATCTGCAGCAGATCGCGAAATTCGAGGCGGACGCGGCGGCAAGGACCTTCAAGCCGGACTATTGGACCGTCTTCAACGACACCAAGGCCGAGGAAGCAGGCAAAGGCGCCAAGGCGGCCGGCTATGTCCAGGACCTGCTCGCCCGCATCGCGGCCGAAGGTGACATTTTCTACCGCGGCCATGAAGGCGGCTTCGACGCCGGCGAAATTGTCGCCGTCGCTGACCGGCTGGATGCCGTTCCGGGCGGCCGCTTCGCCGGCATCACCACCTTCCCTGCCCTGCTCTTCAACCATGCCGCGCGTAAAGTGCTGCCGACGCCCAATCTGGCGACGCTGAGCAAGGCAGCCGAGGCGCTCGCCAAGGCGGGCCGCAAGGGGGTCGAAATCAACGCGCCGGGTACCACGTCGAGCGTCATGCTGGCCGCGCTGGCGGAAGCCGGCGCCACGCAATGCGAACCCGGCAACGGCCTGCACGGCGCCACGGCGCTGCATGTCATGGAAGACCTGCCGGAACTGCCTGCCGTGCTCTATCTCACCGAAGTGTCGCATCTGTCAGGCGGCAAGGCCTACTGCTTCGGCGGCGGCTTCTACATCGACCCGATCTTCCCGGACTATGACGTCAAGGCGATCGTCTCGGCCGAGCCGACCACCGCCGCGTCGGCGCTCAGAAGCGTCGAAGTGCCGCCGCCTTCGGCGATCGACTACTACGCCATGATCGACGCCGCCGGCGCTAATGCGCCGAGGCCCGGCGACAGCGCCGTCTTCGGCTTCCGCGGCC
>NZ_RZSB01000620.1:0-3622 GCF_004023285.1 Mesorhizobium sp. M2A.F.Ca.ET.067.02.1.1 | reverse complement strand
CTACAAGCTTGAGAACGTCAAGACCGTCGGCTACGAGGTGCTGGTCAACCGCCCGAAGACCGCGGCCTATCGCGCGCCGTCGGCGCCGATGGCAGCCTTCGCGGTGGAAAGCGCAGTCGACGAGCTCGCCAAGGAGCTCGGCATGGACGCGGTGGACTTCCGCATCAAGAACGCCGCGCAGGAAGGCACCCGCGCCTCCTACGGCCCGGTCTACGGGCCGATCGGCATCGGGCCGACGCTGGAGGCGGTGAAGCACCATCCGCACATGAAGGCGCCGCTCAAGGAAAACCAGGGGCGCGGCATGGCCTGCGGCTTCTGGTTCAATTTCGGCGGCCAGACCTGCACGGACCTGAACATCGGCATGGACGGCTCGGTGTCGCTGGCCGTGGGCACGGTGGATGTCGGCGGCTCCCGCGCCTCGCTGTCGCTGGTGGCGGCGGAAGAGCTCGGCATCGACTATAGCCACGTGAAGGCGATCGTCGCAGACACCTCGTCGCTCGGCTACAACGACATGACCGACGGCAGCCGCGGCACCTTCTCCTCCTCGATGGCGACGATCTCGGCCGCCCGCAATGCGATCAAGATCCTGCGCGAGCGCGCCGCGCAGATGTGGGACGTGCCCGTGGACGACGTGCATTGGGAAAAGGGCCATGCCATCGCCAAGGGCGAGAAATACGGCAACCTGTCGCCGCTGTCGCTGAAGGACATCGCGGCGAAGTCCGGCACGACCGGCGGGCCGATCGCCGGCCATAGCGAGCTCGTGGCCGACGGCGCGGGCGTTTCCTTCGCCACGCATATCTGCGACGTCGAGGTCGACCCCGAGACCGGCTCGACCCGGGTGATCCGCTACACGGTGGTGCAGGATGCCGGCAAGGCGGTGCACCCGACCTATGTCGAGGGCCAGTACCAGGGCGGTGCGGCACAAGGCATCGGCTGGGCGCTCAACGAGGAGTATATCTACGGCAAGGACGGGCGGCTGCAGAATGCGGGCTTCCTCGACTACCGCATCCCGGTCTGCTCCGACCTGCCGATGATCGACACGCAGATCCTGGAAATCCCCAACCCCAACCACCCCTATGGCGTGCGCGGCGTTGGCGAAACCTCGATCGTGCCGCCGCTGGCGGCGATCGCCAACGCGGTGTCGAACGCGGTGGGCGTGCGCATGACCCACATCCCGATGTCGCCGCCGCGCATTCTCGCCGCGCTGGACGCGGAACGGGAAGGCTGAGGACGAAAGGTGCGCAGCAGCTTTCGTCTCACCACGCTGCGCTGTGGGAGTTATCCCTAATGGTTGAGGTCACCCTCTGGGGTTCGCTCAGCGCCGTCGCCGGAGGCAAGGCCAGGCACGAGATCGAGGCCAAGGACATCAGGGAGCTGTTCCGCAAGCTGGCGGAACAGTATCCCGGCATCGAGCCCTGGATCGACCGCGGGATCGCGGTGGCGATCGACGGGACGATCTATCGGGATACGTGGAGCAAGGAGCTGCCCGAGGGGGCGGAGATTTTCCTGCTGCCGAGGTTGGCTGGGGGGTAGCGAGCGAGCGGCCTCCGCCATCGCTGGTTTCGCCGATCCGCACGCCCCCGGGGAGCCCTGCATACGTCACCAGCCAGGCGGGGCTCGTAGGCTCCCCCGCTTTCGGGCCGGGCCGATGGTTCACCGGGTTGGCCGGTCTTCGCGCATGACGTTGTAGAGCAGCAGGCCAGCCATCAAGGACACCACGGCGCCCACCACGTCATGCCCGGTCAGCCCGGAGTAATACACGAAAGCAAATGCCAGCTCGGCCATGGCTCCAACCCAGGATGCGAGGGACTTCTCCGGGAGAACCTTCACGGCGCGCTAATGTTCCTGACGGCTAGCATCGATCTTCGCCGGCTGCGCCTGGCGCAATTCCAGGAAAGTGTGAGCGGTTTTCCGTCCGGAATTGCGCAACAACAAAAGGACAGAGCGGTTCGCCGTTTCCGTGAAACGGTGAAACGCTCCAGGCGACAGGGGCGGCCGTGCAACGCTCAGGCTCTGTCGCTTTTCTCGGAGCCGACGATCGCCGCCAGGATCGCTTCGTATGCGCTTCCGATCTCCTCCTCGATCTCTTCCTCGGAGATGCCGGCCGCCCTGGCATCGGCGAACAGCTTGCTCGTCAGTTCGGCCACCGAGACGATGTCCGCGCCGACCTTGCCACGCATCACATTGTCGGTGATCCAGCGGCCAAAGAACGCCGCGCCACGCTCGCTCATTCGCCCTGCTCTTTGAGAAAATGCGCCTCGCGAAGCAGCGCTTCCCAGTCGGTCCCGATCGTCTCGATCAGCTCGCCGGCCTGTTCCTCGGTGATGCCGGTTTCCCTCGCCAGGCGCCCTGCAAGCAATTGGAAGATAGCCTGGTCGCTCTCCCCGAGACTGCCTTCGCGATGTTGCAGCGCCTCGAAGATCACCTCGAAGACGCTGTCGACTTCCTCGTCGATCTCGCCGGCCGCGATGCCTTCGCGCGCGGCCGCCTTCATCATCTCATCGGCAAGATCGCTCACCGCGACCGGATCGTCCGTCAGCACGTTCGGCAGATGCTCCGTCAGCCATTTGTCGAAGAAGTCGAGACCGCGCCTGCTCATGTGGCCATAAGCGCGCGAGGAACATTAGGTTCCGCTGATACGGACTGAGGTCTCATGCGCCGGCGCATTGGTCCGTCGCGTGAAACATAAGCCCCGCGATCTCATTAGGGCTGCGCTGACGAGCAATCAGTCCCTTCATCGTCAGTGGCTGGATCGCCCGCCACCTGCCCCCGGGTGGCGGGCGTCCGATCGAAGAAGAAGAACCGGGGCCGAGGTGAACAGTGTCGATTTCCGATGAGCTGCGGGACGCGAGCCTTCGCTATGAATGCCCGAACTGCCACCAGCCGATCATCCGAAACGGTTCGTGGTTCAAGGCGGTGAGCACCTTCCGCTGCGAGGGCTGCAACACCAAGCTCAGGCTTGGCTACTCGGCCAAGCTGGCGCTTTTCAAACAACACGGCAAGGCGCCGGGGGCGTGACCCATGCGGCTGAGTGCCTGCGAGCCCTTTGGCGAGAACCGTTTCCTTTTCCGGGAGCGGTTGTTCGCAAACGGCAACGGCGCGCTCCACCATCGCGACCTTTCCCTTCTCAGTCTCATCCCGGCCTACAGCGGGCCTGCAAAGATTGCCGCGAAAGCGGATCGGATGAGCATTGCCGCGGCCGTGGGCATGGCGATCGGCCTGTTCATCGGGCCGGTCTCATGCCTCATGCTGGGCATCTGGAACGCGGCGTTGAACAGCAACGGAGGCAAGCATGATCACTACGACGTTGGAAACCAGGGTATCGGGTTTGCAGGAAAGGCTCAGAGCAGCCGAGCTCAGCACGGATGACATGCTGGCCTTCCAAAAGGTCGCGGACGTGCTGGACAATGGCCATGGCGGCATCGACCTCGACGACCTGATCGCGCTGTCGTTTGTGGTGGAGGATGAGGATTGAGGGGGAGCCAGGCCGGCCATAGCTAGTTGAATTCCGGGCTCATTCAGCGCCGTCACAGGGGCAAACCAGGCACAACATCGAGGCCAAGGAAATCAGGGCGCCGTCCCACAAGCTGGCGGAACAGTATCCCGGTATCGAGCCGTGGAT
>NZ_RZSB01000061.1:0-14603 GCF_004023285.1 Mesorhizobium sp. M2A.F.Ca.ET.067.02.1.1 | reverse complement strand
GCCGATCAATGGCTTGCGCGTCATGTCCGGCAGCGCCACTTTCAGCCCGCGCACGGAAAACAGCGGCTCAGCCATGGCCGGGCCTCCAATCTTTGTCGGCGGCTGCGATCTCAGCCGTGAGCCCGGCAAGCACGCTCTCGTCCACCGGCTTCAGCGATGCGTATGGATCGGTGTAGCGCGGCGTCGCCGCGATCAGCGCCTGCGTGTAGGCGTGCTGCGGGGCAGCGAAGAGCTGGGCGGTCTCTGCCTCCTCCACCACTTTGCCGGCATAGAGCACCGACACTTTCTGGCTGATCTTGGCAACGACGCCGAGATCGTGGGTGACGAACAGGATCGCCGTGCCGTGGTCGCGCTGCAAATGCGCGATCAGCCGCAGGATCTGCTTCTGCACGGTCACGTCCAGCGCCGTCGTCGGCTCGTCGGCGACGATCAGCCTCGGTTCCGCCGCGAAGGCCGCCGCGATCAGCACGCGCTGGCGCATGCCGCCGGACAATTCGTGCGGATAGCTTTTCAGCACGCGTTCAGGATCTCGGATCTGTACCTCGTCGAGCAACTGGCGGATACGCTTGTCGGCCCGCTCGCCGCTCCAGCCGAGGATGCGCACCAGCCGGTCGGTCATCTGTGGGCCAATGCGGCGCGACGGGTTGAGCGCGGTCAGCGGGTCCTGCGGGATCAGCGCCGTGCGCGCGCCGATCAGGTTGCGCCGGGCCTTGGCGTCGAGCCGGCCGAGATCCTCGCCTTCGATCAGCATCTCGCCTTCTACGATGCGCACGCTTTTCGGCAGCACGCCGAGCACCGCCTTGCCGATCATCGTCTTGCCGGCGCCGCTCTCGCCGACCAGCGCGCGCACCTCGCCAGGCTGCACGGCGAGCGACACCGAGCGCAGCACGCGCTGGCCGTTGGGCAGCACGGCGCTCAGGCCGCGGATGTCCAGACACGCGCTCATCGCAGCACCGGATCGAAGCGCGCCTTCAGCGCTTCGCCGAACTGGCTGAAGGAAAGCACAGTGAGGATCAGCGTGATCAGCGGGAACACCAGCACCCACCAGGCCTGGTGGATCGACAGACGGCCCTCGGCGATGATGCCGCCCCAGGTCGGATCGTCGGTCGAGATCGACAGATTGACGAAGGACAGGATCGCCTCGACGATCACGGCGATGCCCATTTCGAGCGACAAAAGCGCCACCACAGACGGCAGCACATTGGGCAGCACTTCGCGCAGCATGATGCCGATGCGGCCATAGCCGGCGATGCGCGCGCTCTCGACATAATCCATGCGCGCCTGGCTCATCGCCTCGGCGCGGATCACCCGGCAAAAGCGCGTCCAGTCGATAATCGCAATCGCAAGGATGACGGAGCTGAGGCCCGTGCCCAGCACCGCCACCAGCAGGATCGCGAACAGGACCGGCGGGAACGCCATCCAGACATCGACGACGCGCGAGATGATGCGGGCGGCCCAGCCGCCAAAATAGCCCGCGATCAGCCCGAGCGCCGAACCGAGAAGGCAGGCGGACGTCGCCGCGGCAAAGGCGACGATGAAGGCGATGCGGCCGCCGAAGATCAGCCGCGACAACAGATCGCGTCCCAGGCTGTCGGTGCCCAGCCAATAGCCGGGCTCGGCGCCGTCCAGCCAGAAGGGCGGCAGGCGCTCCAGCATCAAATCCTGCGCCAGCGGGTCCTGCGGCGCGAGCAGCGGCGCGAAGATGGCCGCGAGCATCGCCAGCACAAGCCAACCGCCGGCCAGCCACAGCCTCGGGCTCAAACGGCGCCGGGCAACGCGCGCCTCATCCATGGCGCAGCCTCGGATTGAGCAGCGCATACATCATATCGACGGCGAGGTTGATCAGCACGAAGAGCAGCGCGAAGACCAGCACGATGCCCTGGATCAGTGGCAGGTCTCGGTTGATGACGGCGTCGATCGCCATATTGCCGAGACCTTCATAGGAAAACAGCCGCTCGACGATGACGGTGCCGCCGATGAGGAAGGTGAATTGCACGCCGACCAGCGTCAGCGTCGGCAGGGCCGCGTTCTTCAGCGCCTCGCGCAGGATGACCTGCGTCTCGGAAAAGCCTTTGACACGCGCCAGCACGACATAGTCGAGGTCGAGCACCTCCTTCAGCGACTGTTTGAGCAACTGCGCGATAATCGCCGCCAGCGGCAGCGCCAAGGCCACGGCCGGCATCAGCATGTGTTTCAGCAGGTCCCAGGTGAGGTCGAAGCGCAGCCTGAGAATGCTCTCGACCAGATAGAACTGGGTGACGAAAGGCAGATCGAGCTGCGGCGACACCCGGCCGGAAATGTCGAACACCGGCACCAGCACGCCGAACAAAAGGATCAGCACAAGGCCCCACAGGAAATCGGGAATTGAGAGCGTCGCGCCGCTCACGATGTCGATGCCGGCCTCGATGGCCGTGCCGCGCGAGCGCGCGCCGAGGATCGCGGCGGTGGCGCCGAGCGCGATCGCCATCAGCAGCGCCACGGTCGCCAGCTCCAGCGTCGCCGGCAGCCGGTCGAAGACCAGGCCGAGCACGTCCTGGCGCAGCGAGATCGAGGTGCCGAAATCGCCATGCAGCACGCCGCCGAGCCAGATGAAGAATTGCTGCACGATTGACTTGTCGAGCCCGTAGAGCGCGCGCAGCCGGGCGATGTCGTCATCGCTGGCGCCGGGCGGCAGCATCATGGCGATCGGATCGCCTGGCGCGACCCGGATGACGACGAAGACGACGATGGCGACGCCAAACAGCGTCACCAGCATCGTCAACAGACGAACGAGGAATCTCTGCAGCAGCATGCGTGCGTAATCACTCTGAACGGAATCCCCCTCATCCGGCCGCTTCGCGGCCACCTTCTCCCCGGTGGGGAGAAGAGGCTGGCTCAGCCGTCGGCGGCCTCTTCTCCCCTGGGGGAGAAGGTGGCCCGAAGGGCCGGATGAGGGGGCTGCGTCGTTGAAGGAGGCACGCTACCGCGCCTCCTCATTTCGATCAGGCGGCCGGGGTCATCAGCGCCGGCAGCAACGCGCCGGACACATGCTGCACGACGTTGACCTTCTTCGAATGCACGATCGGCTGCGCATACTGGATCAGCGGAAGCACATAGGCCTGCTCGGCGATGTATTTGTCGACCGCCTTCCAGCCGGCGATGCGCTTGGCCTCGTCCTTCTCGCCCCAGAGCGGGTTGATCATGTCGATCAGGTCCTTGCTGTCCCAAACCGAATGCGGGCTCGGGCCGTACATGGCGAAGCCGGTCGAGGTGGTCGGGTCGCCGATGGAGTTGCCCCAATTGTAGAAGGCGGCCGGCGCCAGCTTGTCGGCGGCGCGCAGCTCGTAATGCTTGGCGATCTCATAGACCTCGATCTTGGCCTCGATGCCGACCTTGCGCCACATGCCGACGATCGCCTGGATCATCTCATAGTCCTTGGGCTTGAAGCCCTTGGTGGTCTGGATGGTGAACTTGACCGGCTTCTTGGTCGAATAGCCCGAGGCGGCTAGCAATTCCTTGGCTTTCTCCGGGTTGTGCTCGACCTTGATCGAGGGATCGAAGGCCGTGTATTCCGGCGTCTCCAGCGTCGCGATCGGCTGGCCGTAGCCGCGCAGCAGGCGCTTGACAAGAAGCTCCTTGTCGACCGCCATCACGGCCGCCTGGCGGACGTTCTTGTCCAGCATCGCCTCGATGTCGTTGAAGAAGATCATGCCGATGTCGGAGACGTTCTTGATCGAGCCGGCAAGCCCGTCCTTGGCGATCAGCCGGTCATATTCCTCATAGGGGATTTCGAGCGTCACCTGCGAGGAGCCCGACTCGATCTCGGCGACACGGCTCGCCGCATCGGTGACGAACTTGATCGTCACATTCTCGAAGGCCGGCTTCGTGCCCCAATAATGCGGATTGGCCTTCAGGCGCAGGAAGGCGTTGCGCTCGAACTTGTCGACCATATACGGCCCGGTGCCGATCGGGGCCTTCTCGAAGCCTTCGGCCCCGACCTTCTCGTAATAGGCTTTCGGCAGGATGTAGCCGGTCAGGAACGACATCCACTTGAAATAGACCGGATCGAACTGGACGACGTCGCCGGTGATCTTGTTGCCGTCGATCTTGAAATTGTTGACGTTCTTCCAGACGAACTGGATCGGGTTGCCGGTCTTCTCGTCGCCGGCCCGGGTCAGCGACCACACGACGTCTTCCGGCGTGAAGGGCGAGCCGTCATGCCATTTGACGCCTTCGCGCACCGTCATCGTCACCTTGGTGCGGTCGTCGTTCCAGCCCCATTCGGTGAGCAGTCCCGGCGTGAAGGAGAGGTCCGGCTTCTGGCCGATGATCTGGTCGAACACCGACTGGTAGAGGCCCTGAATGGTCGGGTTCACCGCGGAAGGGCCGGTCGTCGGATCCCAGGAGGGCAGGTTGACGTTGTAGGCGATGGTGAGCTCGTCGGCCGCCTTGGCCGCCCTCGGCAGGCCAAGCGTCGCCGCGCCGATCGCGGCGGCGCCATATCCAAGCAAGTCGCGTCTGTTGATGGTCATGGTCGTTCCCCTTGTTGGTTGTCTTTAATTTGCGCGGCGTCATCGATCCGTCTGTTCAGGCACCCGGGCAACCGCGCGCTTCCCGTCCCGGAATTCTAGTTTCCTCCCAGCTGTTGGGCGAGCATGAAGCCGGAGGCCGCGCCCGTGCCGGCGCCGGGCCATGTCGCGGCTCCGGTGAGGTACAGGTTGGCGACGGGCGTGTTCCAGCGCGCAAAGCCGCGCGCCGGGCGGAAGAGGAAATTCTGCGCCAGATGGTGGCTGCCGCAGATCTGGTCGCCACCGACCAGGTTCGGGTTTTCGCGCTCGAGATCGAGTGGCGAGAAGATCGCGCGGCCAAGCACCTTGCGGCGCAATCCCGGCGCGTAGCTCTCGATGATGTCGAGCACGCGCTCGGCATAGGCGTCCTTGACGGCATCCCACTGCGCCGGCGCGATCTTGCCCGCGGCATCGCCGAGGATCTCCGCCGGCAGCATGCGCACCTGCACCCACAGCACATGCTTGCCTTGCGGCGCCCGCGAAGGGTCGACGGCCGTCGGCTGGCCGACCACGAGCACGGGCTGGTCGGGCAACTGGCCGGCGATCGCCTGCTGGTAGGTGCGCGACATGGCATCGAGCGACGGCGCCAGATGCACATAGGCGAACTGGCGAAGCTCGGCGCCGGCGCTCCAGTCCGGCAGATCGTCCATCGCCAGATGGATCATCATCGTGCCCGGCGCATGACGGAATGTCTGCATCGCAGCGTCAAAACCGGCGTCGCCCGAGCCATTGGGCAGCAGCTTGCCCGGCAGCGCTTTCGGTGCGACACCGGCAATGAGGGCCTTGGTCGCAACATGCGTTTCGCCGGATGCCAGCCGCACCCCGGTCGCCCTGCCGCCGGAAACCATGATCTCGGCGACATCGGCGCCGGTCGTGATCTGGCCACAGGCCGCCTTCACCATGCCGGCCAGGGCATGGATGATGGTGTCGGCACCGCCTTTGCCCAGCACCATGCCGAAACTCTGGTTGGCCATCGATTCCAGGTAGGGGAAGACGGCGCCCCCGGCGATGTCGGGCGCGAAGTCGAGATGCATGCCCCAGGCCGCGAGCGTGGTGCGGACATGCGGCGTCTCGAAATTTTCCTCCAGCCACCCGCGCGGCGATGAGAGCAGCAGCCGGCCGGTATCGAGCGCGCCGGCAAGACCCTTCTTGCGCCAGAGATTCCAGCCCGTGCCGGCCAGCGCCCTTGCGCTCATCGGCGATCCGAGCAGCCGGAACAGATGCTCAGCTTCGCCCGGGAAGGCGCCTACCAGTTTCCGCCATGTGGCCGCGTCCGCCGCCGAGAAGGCGGCCAGCCGCGATGCGGTCTTTTCCAGGTCGTTGCTGACGCCGAACCATTTCCCATCGGGGAAGGCGCTGGCGAAACAATCGGCCACCGGCGCGAACTCCAGCCCGTGGCTATTCAATTCATTTGCATATTTCCGGTGAAAGGCGGAGCCTGCAAAGAGGCTCAAATTCATCGCGCCGAAATCGTGCCGGAAGCCGGGAAGCGTGTATTCGGCGGTCCGCACTGCCCCGCCGATCGTTTCGCTGCGTTCGAAAACCGCTATTTTCCAGCCTTTGAGCGCCAGATGCGCGGCGCATGCCAGACTGTTGTGGCCCGCCCCGACAAAGATGGCGTCGAACTCGCTCACGCCCCGCCCCAAAATGCTTTATGCTTAAAGATAATTGCAGATGCATATGTTTTCGTCTAGTAGGTATATTAAGGGCCGCAACGAGCCTTGATCATCAGAGACAAGAGGGAACAAAGACCATGGACACGCAGAAACTCCTCGGCGAGGTCGCCGGCCAGCTGCTCTCGGGCGCCATCAAGGTGGTCGACCTGACGGCGCCGCTCGGGCCGAACACGCCGCTGATCAAGCTGCCGCCGGAACTCGCCGTCGACACGCCGGAGATCGAGATCCACGAGATTTCCAAATACGACAAGAACGGTCCGTGGTGGGCCTGGAACTGGCTGAAGCTCGGCGAGCATTCGGGCACGCATTTCGACGCGCCGCAGCACTGGATTACCGGCAAGGATTATCCGGACGGCGCCACCGACACCATTCCGGCGCAGAATTTCATCGGTCCGGTCAACGTCATCGACTGCTCAGTGGAAGCGGCTGAAGACCACGATTTCCTGCTCACCGTCGACCATATCAAGGCCTGGGAGGCCAAGCACGGCGCCATCAATCCCGGCGAGTGGGTGGTGATGCGCACCGACTGGTACAAGCGCAACGGCTCGGAAGCCGAGTTCCTCAATGCCAACGAGACCGGCCCTCACACGCCCGGCCCGACGGCCGAAGCCATCCAGTTCCTGATCAGCAAGGATATCAAGGGCTGGGGCTCGGAGACGATCGGTACCGATGCCGGCAAGGCCGGCGGCATGGAGCCGCCATTCCCGGCCCACACGCTGATGCACAAGGCCAACCGCTATGGCCTCGCCAGCCTCTGCAATCTCGACCAGCTGCCGCCGAAGGGCGCTATCCTGATCGCGGCCCCGCTCAAGATCGAGCGCGGCACCGGCAGCCCGATCCGCGCGCTGGCGCTGGTGCCAGGCAAATAGGGCGAGGCGGCGGTCTTCGGGAGAAGATCATGCTCGAGGGCAATGGAGTGATGGAGTCGATGTGGTCGTCTTGGAGCGTCAGCGCTCTACGGCGCCCCCCTCTGTCCTGCCGGACATCTCCCCCCCAAGGGGGGAGATCAGACGTCACGCGTGCTTTCGCCAATCTCCAACGCCGCAGGATTGAGCAAGGCGCCGAGGCTGCCAATCTCCCCCCTTGTGGGGGAGATGTCCGGCAGGACAGAGGGGGGCGCGAAGGAACTCGGCTTTGCGCGATTGACGTCCATTTCTTGACCGCGAGCACCCCTCAATGACCGCCGCCGATCACATCATCGTCGGCAGCGGCATCAACGCCCTGGTCTGCGCGGCAATGCTTGGCGCCAAGGGCGCCAAGGTGCTGGTGCTCGAGCGCAACGACCGCATCGGCGGCTGCATGCGCACCGAGGAGATCACCGCGCCGGGCTTCGTCCATGACGTGATGGCGACGACCTTCGTGCTGTTCATCACCTCGCCGGCCTTTGCCGCGCTTGGCAAGGACCTTGCGCGGCATGGGCTGGAGTTCTGCCACACGGCGACTCCCACAGGCGTTCTCATGCCGGACGGCAGCCATGCCGTGCTCACCACCGACCGCGCCACCAACATTCCGGCGCTCAACCGGATCGCCGCCGGCGACGGCGACCGCCATGGCGGCGACGTCGGCGGCATCGAGCGCAATGCCGGGCTGCTGTTCGGCCTGCTCGGCGGCGCGCTCTGGTCCTATCCGACAACCAAGCTGCTGGCCGGCGAGGCCTGGCGGCGCGGCCCGCGCGACCTCGCCGCCTTCATGGGCGAGGCGCTGGTGCCCGCGCGCGGCTGGCTTGAGACGACCTACAGATCCGACACGGTCCGCGCGCTCTGGGCACCCTGGGTGCTGCATGCCGGGCTTGGGCCCGAAGACGCCTTCTCCGGCCAGATCGCCAAGGTCATCGCCTTCGCGCTGGAGGCCGCCGGTGCCCCCATTGTCAAGGGCGGCGCGAAAAACCTGCTCGCCGCCTTCGAAGCGGTGATCAAGGAACGCGGCGGCGAGATACGCGTCGACGCCGACGTCGCCTCGGTCGTCCAGACCGGCGGCCGCGCCACCGGTGTGCGGCTCGCGTCGGGCGAGACGTTGACCGCCACGAAGAGCGTCATCTGCTCGGTCACGCCGACGCAGCTCTACGGCCGCCTGCTCGGCAGGGATGCGCCGGAAGCAGCCACCAAGGCCACCCAGTCCTATCGCTACGGCAAGGGCAATTTTCAGATCCACTACGCGCTCCACAAGCCGCCGGCCTGGCGCGGCGAGGGCCTCGACAAGGTGGCGCTGCTGCATCTGACGCCGGGCTTGGATGGCGTCTCCAAAGCCTGCAACGAGGCGGTGCGCGGCCTGCTGCCGGAAATTCCGACCATCTGCGTCGGCCAGCCGCACGCGCTCGATCCGTCGCGCTGTCCGGAAGGCAAGGCGATCCTATGGCTGCAGCTTCCCGAGGCACCGCGCCACATCAAGGGCGATGCCGCCGGCAAGCTGAATGCCCCGGCTGACGGGCGCTGGACCGAAGCGCTGCGCGAGGCCTATGCCGACCGCGTCGAGGCGATCCTCGCCAGCCACATTGACGATTTCCGCGACACGGTGCTTGCCCGTCGCGCCTATTCGCCGGCCGATCTCGAGGCGATGAACATCAACCTGGTCGGCGGCGATCCCTATGGCGGCTCATCCACCATCGACCAGTCCTTCCTGTGGCGGCCGTTCAAGGCGAGCCGCAACCACGAGACCGGCATCAAAGGCCTCTACCATATCGGCGCTTCGACCCATCCGGGAGCCGGCCTAGGCGGCGGCTCCGGCTTCCTTCTGGCGGGGAGGCTCTGATGGAACAAAAGCTCGCCGAAAAACCCCAGCGCATCTCGACCCTCGGCCAGATCGGGCTGCAGCAATTCGCGCCCTATCTGATGAACCGCATCATGGGCCGCTACAACGCCACTTTGCGCGAGGATTTCCGTAAGCAAGGTCTTACCATTCCGCAGGTGCGGACGCTCGCCGTGCTCTCGGTCACCGACGGCGTCACCGTCAACGACCTATCGGTCTATACGGTGATCGAGCAGTCGACCTTGAGCCGCACGCTCGACACGCTGGAAGGCCAGGGCCTGGTGCGGCGCGAGCAGGGCGTCACCGACAGCCGCATCCGCCATGTGTTTCTGACCGACGACGGACGCGCGCTCTTCACCCGCGCCTGGCCGGCGATGCACGACGCTTTCGAGGCGATGTTCGAGGATGTCGACGATGCCGAATATGCGGCGCTGATCGCGATCCTGCAGAAGATGCTGAAGAACATCCGCAAGCACGACATCTGAGTTGACGTACGCGCCGCCTGGTTGCGGCAACGGAAGGAGGCAGACATGGCCGAACGGTCTTTTGCCAAGGAAGTCGAAAAGCTGAGGTTAGGAGCCGGCGAGGAATTCGCCGGCGAGGGCATCCTCGCCATCACCAAGGCGCTGCTGCAATGCGGCGTCGGCTATGTCGGCGGCTACCAGGGCGCGCCGATCAGCCACCTGATGGATGTGCTGGCCGATGCGCAGGACATTCTGGGCGAGCTTGGCATGCACTTCGAGGCAAGCGCCTCGGAAGCGACCGCCACCGCCATGCTTGCCGCTTCGGTGCACTATCCGATCCGGGGCGCCGCCACCTTCAAGTCGACGGTCGGCACCAACGTCGCTTCCGACGCGCTGGCGAACCTTGCGTCCGGCGGCGTCACTGGCGGCGCGCTGATCATCGTCGGCGAGGATTATGGCGAGGGCTCCTCCATCATGCAGGAGCGCAGCCACGCCTTTGCCATGAAGAGCCAGGTCTGGCTGCTCGACCCGCGCCCGAACCTGCCCTCGATCGTCAAGGCGGTCGAGGACGGCTTCGAACTGTCCGAGGCGTCGAACACACCCGTGATGCTGCAGGTGCGCATCCGCTGCTGCCATGTCCACGGCCACTTCATCGCCAAGGACAACAAGCGCCCGCCAATGTCGGTCGCCGACGCGCTGTCGGCGCCGCGCCGCGACACCGGCCGCATCGTGCTGCCGCCCGCTTCCTTCCTGCATGAAAAGGAGAAGGTCGCCAAGCGCTGGCCGGCGGCGGTCGATTTCATCAATAGCCGCAAGATCAACGAGATGTTCGGGCCGGACCATGGCTCGGTCGGCATCGTCATGCAGGGCGGCATGTACAATTCCGTCATCCGCGCGCTGCAGCGGCTCGGCCTTGCCGACACCTATGGCGACACCGACGTGCCGCTCTACGTGCTCAACGCCGTCTATCCGCTGGTGGACGACGAGTTCCTCGCCTTCTGCGAAGGCAAGCAGGCGGTGCTGGTCGTCGAGGAAGGCCAGCCCAACTATATCGAGCAGGCCTTTGCCGCGATGCTGCATAAGGCCGGGCGCGGCACCAGGCTGGTCGGCAAGGAGCATCTGCCGATGGCCGGCGAATATACTGGGCAGGTGATGCTCGACGGCATCGGCTCCTTCCTGCGCGCCAACGCCCCGCATCTTTTGCCGGGCGAGGTGCGCGCGCCGAACAAGCTGGGCGAAGGCATCGACACCGCCGATCTCATCAATGTCGTTCCGGGCCGGCCCCCGGGCTTCTGCGTCGGCTGCCCGGAGCGGCCGATCTTCGCCGCGACCAAGCTGGTCGAGCAGGAACTCGGTAAGCACCACATCGCTTCCGACATCGGCTGCCATCTGTTCTCGATCATGCCGCCCTTCGAGCTCGGCGCCACCACCATGGGCTACGGGCTGGGGCCCGCCTCGGCCTCCGCCTTCAACTCGCCGGAAGCAAAACGCCGCTCGATTTCCTTCGTCGGCGACGGCGGGTTTTGGCACAACGGCCTCACCTCCTCGATCGGCAATGCCGTCTTCAACCGGAATGACGGCGTCATCGTCATCGTCGACAATTTCTACTCGGCCGCCACCGGGGGGCAGGACATCCTGTCGTCGCGCGCCAACAACCGCACCAAGTCGACGAAGCATCCGATCGATGAAGCGGTGAAGGGCATGGGGGTCAAATGGCTGCGCCACATCGACCGCACCTATGATGTCGGCAAGATGCGCGCCGCGCTGCGCGAGGCGCTGACCACCGAGGAGAAGGGGCCGAAGGTCATCGTCGCCTCGTCCGAATGCATGCTCAACCGCCAGCGCCGCGAGAAGCCGCTGGTCGACAAGGCGATCAAGGGCGGCGAGCGCGTGGTCAAGCCGAAATTCGGTGTCGACGAGGACATCTGCACCGGCGACCATGCCTGCATGCGCCTCTCTGGCTGTCCATCGCTGTCGGTGAAGTCGCTCGACGATCCGTTGCGCGACGATCCCGTCGCCTCGATCGACCAGAATTGCGTCGGCTGCGGCAATTGCGGCGAGGTGGCGGACGCCGCCGTGCTTTGCCCCTCCTTCTACCGCGCCGATGTCGTCCACAATCCCGGCCGCTGGGACCGTTTCCTCGAAAGCGCGCGCCGCGCCGTGATCGGCCTGTTGCAGCGCCGCCGCGAGAGCCGCCGTTTGATGTTTGCCGATGCTTGATCACAAAGCAGCGCTGCGCCCGAAATCGGGCGCCTTTGATGACGAGCGGGTGATAAAGCTCGCCGTGCTCGCCGTTGGCGGCCAGGGTGGCGGCGTGCTGGCCGATTGGATCACCGATGTCGCCGAGCGCAACGGCTACATCGCGCAATCGACCTCCGTCGCCGGCGTCGCCCAGCGCACCGGCGCCACGATCTACTATATCGAGATGGCCCGCGACACCGGCCGGCTGCCGGTCTTCGCGCTGTCGCCGTCGCAGGGCGACGTCGACATATTGATCGCAGCCGAGCTGATGGAGGCGGGCCGCGCCATCATCCGCGGCTTCGTCACGCCCGAACGCACGACGCTGATCACCTCCTCGCACCGCATCGCCGCCGTGTCGGAAAAGATCGAGCCGGGCGACGGCCGCGCCTCGTCGGAAAAGGTGCACGCGACGGCTGAGGCCGCGGCCAAGCGCTTCATCGCCTTCGACATGGAAAAGATCGCCGCCGACAATGGCACCATGATCTCGGCCAGCCTGCTCGGCGCGCTGGCCGGCTCGGATGCGCTGCCCTTCCCCCGCGAAAGCTATGAGCAGGCGATCGGCGCCGGCGGTCGTGGTGTGAAAGCCAGCCTTGCCGCCTTCGGCGCGGCTTGTGACCGCGCGCTGGGCATCGCGGCCGCGCCAACAAGCGAGAAGGCCGCGAAGCCTGCCGCCGCACCCAAGTCGACGGCGAAGGTCAGCGGTCCGGAAACCCTGCTGAAGGGCTGGCAGCAGCTTGCCGCCCGCGTCGCGGCGCTGCCGCAGCCGCTGCGCGACATGGCCGAGCGCGGGCTGAAGAAGGTCGTCGACTACCAGGACGTCGCCTATGGCGGCGAATATCTTCACCGGCTGGACAAGGCGGTGGCGCTGGACAATGCGGAGCGCGGCTATGCTCTGTCCACCGCCGCGGCAAAGCATCTCGCCAACGCCATGTGCTATGACGACATGATCCGCGTCGCCGATCTCAAGACGCGCTCGACCCGCGACAAGCGCGTGCGCAAGGAGGTCGGCGTCAAGGAAGGTGCGGTCCTGCAGGTCACCGAATATTTCCATCCGCGCATCGAGGAATTCTGCGGCACTATGCCGGCAGGGCTCGGCAGCTATATCGAGAGCCGGCCGAAGCTCGCCGCCTTCCTCGACCGCCGCATCAATCGCGGCCGCCACATCCGCACCGACAGCTTTACCGGCTTCGCCATGCTGTGGTTCATCGGCGGCCTGCGCCGCTGGCGCCGCCGCCTGCTGCGCCACAAGGTCGAAGTCGAGCATCTCGAGCGCTGGTACGAATTGGCGCTCAGCCATGCGCGGCAGGACTACGCTTTGGCCACCGAAATCCTGAACTGCCGCCGGCTGATCAAGGGCTACAGCGACACCCATGCCCGCGCCCAGTCGAAATTCGACCGCGTGCTCTCGGCGCTGCCGATGCTCAAGGGTCGCGAAGACGCCGCCGACTGGCTACGCCGGCTGCGCGAGGCGGCGCTGAAGGACGAGAAGGGCGACATGCTGGACGGCGCGCTGAAGACGGTGGCGACGTTGGGCGAATAGTCCGGCTCTGCTCCATCCGGGTTGCCGTCACGAAGGATGTCGGCAGCGCGAATGCTGGCGATGACGCTTCGATGTCGGGGCACGGCTCGCGCCGAATGGCGCAGTCTATTCGGTGGCTTCCCGTCCCGAAATCTGCTCGACGAGGATCCGGAAAAAGACGTGCGGCATGTTATCCGAGGTGGGAGGCGTGACGGGTTTGAGCGCGCCGGGCTCCCACCAGTCGGTGTGCTTGCTCAACACTGCCCACGCATGGTCGCGCTGAACCTTGTGGCCGATCCGGTCCGGCAGTTCCTCATAGCGGCCGTCGACAATCACGCTTTTCCACCCGCGCCCCTGTGTGTGTTCCGCCACTTGTGCGCACACCAGGGGATTGGCCCGCATCCAGTCGACCTTCTTGCCAAGGAGCGAAAACGCATAGAGGTGACTGTCGGCATAGGCGTAATTCAAGGGCACGACATAGGGTTGTCCGTCCTTCACGCATGCCAGGTGTCCAGTGCGGTTTGTCGCCAGCAATTTCGTGCATTCCAAGGTGGAGAGCGTGCGGATCATCATCGCTATGACTCCTGGTCTCAACTCGCCTTCGGCCGGTCTCCGCCGATCGGCCTTTGTCAATCCAAAGCTTAGAGCGGAGAACCTCGTGGCTCCTTGATATGGATCAATTTGATGCCGGCCGCGGCAATCCCATTTCAACGGCGCAACCGCGAGACCACGCGTGCTGAACCGCCGCGGGGCGGCACCGTCGAAGGAGCTAACGAAGATGTGATCCACACCGCTCCGACGGAAATCGGCCTACACTTCGTTTCACGGACGTAGGGACGAATTACGGAGACAACGCATGTTCGCAAAATACTTTCTGTCCATCGCCCTGGCCGCCGGCACATTGACGGTTTCCGCCGTAGGCTCCGAGGCCATGCCGCTTGTCAAGCCAAGCGCATCTCCGCTGCCAGTCGAGACCGTCGGCTGGCGCTGCGGCCCGGGCTGGCACGTGAACCGCTGGGGCAGATGCGTGCCGAACGGCAGGGTGATCATCCGCCCGATGCATGTGCGCCATTGGCATCCCGGCTTCTGGTATCACGGCCGCTGGCATCACGGTTTTTGGAGCTGATGACCGCTTCCGGATCGCCGTCGACGCCCGCGCCGGAAACGGCGCGGGCGGTTTGGCTAAGGTCCCCACGCACAGGTTCGAAACCTCCGCGCCAGCGTTCGTGATTGGCAGCGGGCCCTCAGCCTCGTCATCCACGGGCGGAGCAAGGAGCGAAGCGACGCGGCGCAGACCCGAGGATCCTGTGTGTTGGTTCTGGTGTATGGTTGAGGTGGGAAGGAGACCGAGTGGATCGTGGTCGTCCTTTCGGACAGGCCGTGGCATGGCCCGGTCCCTTCCCACCGGTGA
>NZ_RZSB01000619.1:0-3624 GCF_004023285.1 Mesorhizobium sp. M2A.F.Ca.ET.067.02.1.1 | reverse complement strand
CAACAGGAACATCTGGCGACCCGCCTGGTTCCGCGCGGCGAAGGCGCCGCTAGTGCGCGGTCGCCCTGGCGTAGCGCCCGGGTGGCTGGCCGACATGGCGGCTGAAGGCGGTGCTGAAGGTGCTGACCGAGCCATAACCGACACGCTCGGCAACCTCGGCGATATCGGCCTCCCGCCGGCGCAGCAGGTCTTTCGCCAGCGCCATGCGCCAGGCCAAGAGATATTCCATCGGCGGCACGCCGACGCCGCGAACGAAACGGTCGAAGAAGGCGGAGCGCGAAAGCGCGGCCTCCTTCGCCAGCTCGGCGATCGTCCAGGGCCGCGCCGGATCGGCATGCATCCGGCGGATCGCCTCCGCCAGCCGCGCGTCGCCCAGGCCGCGCAGCAGGCCGGCCGGCGCGTCGGACGTCTGCGCCTGCCGAAGGGATTCGACCAGCAGGATCTCGATCAGCCGGGTCAGCACCAGGTCGCGCCCCGAATGCCGGCCCGCCGCCTCCTCGACCAGCAGCTTCACTAGGACCGACAGCCGCTCGACGCCACGGACATGGACCTGAGCGGGCAGCAATGAGACCAGCAGGCCGGAATCCTCGCCGTCGAAAAGGAAGTAGCCGCCAAGCATGCGCAGGTCCGGCGGGCCGTCCTGCTGGCCGTGCCGGACCTCCTCCGTGGCGGCCATGGCAAGGTTGGGATCTATCAGCGTCGGAACGACCGGCTCGAAGCCGGTCATGGTGAAGCCGGGCGTTTTCGGCAGCAGGACGAAATCGCCGGCTTCGAGCGTCAAGGGCGGCTGGCCGTCAACCGCCAACAGGCAGGCTCCCTCGATGACGACGGCGAAGCTCGGATGGCCGAAATCCGCGTAGCGGACACCCCAGCGCCCGGCGCCGCTGATGCCCTTGGTGAACACGGCGCGCGGCCTGAGCAAGGCTATGACTTCAGAGAGAGGATCGACCATTTCAGGACTCTTGCAAACAAAATCAGGATCGTCAATCATAGATAGTCCTGACTGCTGCCGGTAACTTGCCGCCGTACAAACCGAACAGCGAGGACCCATGAAAACCATCCTGATCACCGGCGCTTCCTCGGGCTATGGCCTGGAGACGGCGCGCCATTTCCTCTCGAATGGCTGGAACGTCGTCGCGACGATGCGAAACCCGCGCGAGGATGTGCTGCCGCCTTCGCCGGCGCTGCGCATCCTGCCACTCGACGTGACGGACGACAAAAGCATCGCGGCGGCGGTCGAAGCGGCCGGGCCGATCGACGCATTGGTCAACAATGCCGGCATCGGCGTCGCCGGAGCTTTCGAGGCGACGCCGATGGCGCATATCCGCAAGGTCTTCGAGACCAACACGTTCGGCGTCATGGCGATGACCCAGGCGGTGATCCAGCGGATGCGCGAGCGCCGTTCCGGCGTCATCGTCAATGTGACGTCGAGTGCCACGCTGGCGCCCTTCCCGCTGGCGGCGGCCTATACAGCGAGCAAGCAGGCGATCGAAGGTTTCACCGGCTCGCTGGCGTTGGAGCTCGCGCCCTTCAACGTCCTGGCCAAGCTGGTCGAACCGGGTTACGGGCCGACGACGAGGTTCACCGCCAATACCGGCGTGAATGTCCAGGACCTTATCCCCGAGGCCTATGCCGACTTTGCCAGGGCAGTCTTCGGCAATCTCGCCGATCCGGCGATGGCCGGGGCGCTGACCACCAGGGAAATCGATGTCGCCGAGGGCGTTTGGCGGGCCGTCAACGACACTACCGGCACACTGCGCTTCCCCGCTGGCGCCGACGCAGTCGCCCTAGCGGGGGCGGTCTGACGGGCAGCGTAAGCACCGGGGGCCGATGTGGCCTCCGGTGGAGCTGCGATAGCGCCGATCGTGGCCAAGACGGCAGGCATGGATCGCTGATATGATCGGTGCAACTGCGGCTCGCGCTCTATAGTTGGGGTTGTTCCATGTCGCTCGTTTACAGACCTGCTCGCGCCGATGACCTGGCCGCGACCGATGCAATGGTGGTCGCCAGCATCAATGAGCTTACCGTTCGGCACGGCTTCGGCCCGATGGCGGCGACGAGCCCGCCCAATTTCCAGTTGTTCTCACTCGAGGACGACCCCGACGGCCTGTGGGTGGCGGAAGACCATGGGGACATTGCGGGCTTCGCCTGGAGTTGGGTCTGCGGCGACATCTGGTTTCTCGCCCAGCTTTTCGTCGATCCTGGCCGACAAGGCCACGGCATCGGCAATACGCTGCTGGAGCGAACCATGCAGCACGCCCGCAAATCGGGCGCAGCCCACAGGGCGCTCATCACGTTCACCTTCAACCGTGTCTCGCAGGGCCTCTACATGCGGCACGGCCTGTTTCCCAAAACGCCGATCTACGTTTTCAGCGCCGCGCGCGAACGGGTGACCAAGGCTTTGCCTCAATCGCCATTGCGCGCCGTCGAAATGGACCGCAGCGCCGCGACAATGGAAAAACTCGTCGCAATCGATGCCAGTGCCCTGGGGGTCTCGCGAGAGAAGCACCACCGCTATCTGCGCACCGATGCCGCGACGACAGGTGTCTTGCTCCTCGCCGGCAGTGAGGCGATCGGCTACAGCTACCTTAGCGCCGGCGGGCATATCGGGCCCCTGGCGGTGACGCGGCCCGGTTTTCTTCGCGATGCCTTCGCAACGGCATTGCGGCTGGCGGCAGATCGCTCGGCCGAAAAGGTATCGGCCTTCCTGCCGGGCACATGCGAGAGCGCGCTCAGCCTTGCGGTCGATCAAGGCATGCGCATCACCTTCCCGATGCTGTTGATGGCATCGCCCGGCTATCGCGACTGGACGCAGTATCTGCCGCGAAATCCCGGCTTCATGTGATCGGCCGGGCCGCGGGGGCAGGCGGCGCAGAGGCAACCAAACACTTGTTTTCCCGTTATTTCAGCAGCTGTCGGCATCCGTCATATCGTCAGCCAATTGGCTCCCGGCCAACGACCGCGCGGAGCAGAAAGGAGGCCGCAATGGCACGGCCCATTGTTGAAATAGGCGACAGGGTGGCGGTGATCGCCACCGTGGTCGAGCGCACCAACGACCGCGTGACGCTGAGCCTCGACGGCAACGGCCACCGCTATTCGATGGTCGAGCCAAACGCCAAGGCAGGCGACAAGCTGAGGCTGGAGGGCGACGTCGTCCATGTCGACGAGGATCTCGGACGCACGACGGTGCAGGTGCTGGGGCGGGTGACCGTCGACACCGGGTCGGTCGAGATGGTGACGAGACGTTGCGACCTCGACCATATCGGCTCGAACGTGGCTGGCCACCCTCGCCCGCGCACGCAACCGACGCCGCACGGATGAAACCTTCCCGGTGAAACGGCGGCCGCTCCCTGGGCGTTTCCGTACCCGACGCTCACCGAATTGTCCTAGTTCCTTAACACAGAAATTTTGACCGGTTGGCTATGTGTGCATTGGCATGCGTTGGCGATTGGCCGAGACCTATCGCGGTCGTCATTCTCGGGCTTGACCCTGGGCTTGACCCTAGAATCCTGTGTGTTGGTTCTGGTGTATGGTTGAGGTGGGAAGGAGACCGAGTGGATCGTGGTCGTCCTTTCGGACAGGCCGTGGCATGGCCCGGTCCCTTCCCACCGGTGAACCATCAAC
>NZ_RZSB01000618.1:0-3634 GCF_004023285.1 Mesorhizobium sp. M2A.F.Ca.ET.067.02.1.1 | reverse complement strand
AGATCGCGCTTTGAACTTGCGCGGCAACTGAGTTCACCACACCGAGCAGGGCAGTGAAGCCGCTCTGCACCAGGGTGCCGATGCCGGCCATGATTTGCTGGATCGCGGCCTGCGCCTGACGGAACGGTTGGACAAGAGCCTCGGCGAGCGCTTCGGCGCCCTTGATATCGCCGGCCACCTCCGTTGCCGTCTGGATTGCCGAAGCAATGTCCTTCGCTGCCTGAACGACCGTGCTGACGGCATCGGTGAAAAGGCTGGAAAGGCCGCTGGCGAGCGTGCTGATCGCTGTCGAAACGGCATCGAAGACAGTCGAAGCGGTGGTTGCGATCGTGTTGAACGCCGTCGTGGCGGCGCCGGAAATGGCCGTCCAAACGGTCGAACCAGCATTGACGATTGCAGTCCAGGCCGGGGCGAGAAGGCCGCCGAGTGCGAGCGCGCTTTGGACAATGAGGCCAAAGGCGGTCGCCGCCGCGGCTGAAATCTGCGACCAGATCGCATTGGCGCCGGCCGCAATCGTGCCCCATGACGGCGTCAACTGCGCGACGAGGCCGGCAACCTGCTGGACAACGCTCTGGACGAAGGCTCCGACAAATGCCCCGGCACCCAGCAGCGCCGTGCCGATGCCCTCGATGGCCAGCTTGAACGCCTGCACCAAGATTTCGCCCGCCTGCTTTCCGGCCGCCACCAAACCCTCGAACAGCGCGGCGAGGTTTTCGGCGCTGAACAGGCCTTCGATCGCGGCCAGCGCCGTCTTCGCCGCCGCGACGATGTCATCCCAGAAGACGAAAATCGCCGCTGCGGCGCCAACAAGTGCCGCGACGATGAGGGCCGGCCATCCGACCAGCACGCCGATCAGGCCGATGAAATCGCCGGCCCCGGTGATGATGGCGCCAAAGAAGGCGGTAGCGGAAGCAATGACGCCTTCGCTGAACATCGTCGCGACGACAGCGCCGATCAGGCGCAACGCGCTGACCACCACACCGGACGCCGACGCGATCAACCGGAAGACGCCGAGCAATTGCAGCAGCGCCGCGCCGATCAGCAGTTCGCCGCCGGTGATGTTGGTGCCGAAGACGGCGTTTAGTGCTTCGGCGACCTTCTGGGCGCCGTCCCTGATCCCTTTGAACAGCGGCAGCACGACATTGTTGACGACAGCGGCAACATCGCGGCCGAACTGCAGGATCGCGTCGCGCCAGATGAGTATCCAAGGATTGCGCACGCGGTCATCTTTGCCGATCAGGGCAAAGAGCAGGTCGCGGATACCTTCCAGGATCTTCTGATTGAGCGCTCGGCCGAAGGCGAGGATAGCATCCTTGTTCTGAACGATGATATCACGCAGGCCGGCGGCAAGGGCCGTGACGCCCGGCGCGAAGATTAGGCCGAGCTGGTCGCGGATACCTTTGGTCGCGGCGGAAACCTCGTCCAGCGTGTCGCCGAGCGCATCGCCGATATCGGCCTGCGACTTGGTGAAGGTGATGCCGAGGCGTTCGGCCTCTTTGCCGAGCTGCTTGATGCCTTCCCTACCTTGGTTGAGGAACGGGATAAGCTGGACGCCGGCCTTGCCGAACAGTTCGATCGCCAGCGCGCTCTTGCGCGGGCCGTCGGGCATCTTCGAAAACGTGTCGGCCAGATCGCCGATGATGTCCTCGGTGGAGCGCAGATTGCCCTGCGCGTCCTTGACCTTGATCCCGAGGTCCTTGAAGACATTGCCGCTCTGCTTGACCTGGTTGGCAGTCTTTTTCACCGTGCTGCCGAAGCGTGTGACGGTAACGCCCAGATCGCTGAACGTCTGGGTCGTGAAGCCCGCGCCTTCGACGATATTGGCTTGCGCCTCGCCGAGCGCGCCGGCCGCCTTGTTCCCTTCGCTGGCCGCTTCCGAAATCGCCTTGTTCAGGCGCGACATGCCGGCAATGAACTGATCCTGATCGACATCGGCCTGCTTGGCAGCGAAGGACAGCCGGCCATAGGCATCGACCTGCAGACCGGTCTTTTCGGCAGCCTTGCCGGCCTGGTCGGCGGCCTCGGCACCGGATTTCGCGAGTTCGAATACAGCAGCCGTAGCGCCTGCTGCGGCCGCGCCGAGGCCGGCACCGAGAAGAGCAAGGCGCTGGCCGACGACGGCCAGGTCGCTGCCGAAATTCTTGATGCTGGCGCCGAACTGGGCGAGATCAGCCTTGAGCGCGGCGGCCTGGATTTGGGCAAACGCCTGCTCGCCGGCGTCGCCAAGCGCCTTCAGCTGGTTCTTGATCGCATCGCCGCCTTCAAGGGCAATGCGCTGGACGATGGTGTTTTTTGCCATCAATCGACCTTCAGATGCTTCAGGTACAATTCACCAAGGCGCGCTGCCGCGCGTTCTGTAATTTCGCGGATCGAGAAGCGGTCGCGGATGTTCACGCGCTCGATGCCGATGAAGAGGGGAACCAGTGTCGAGGGCGCCCCAGCACCGCCGCGCTTGAGAGCGGAGAGCGTGACTTTGCTCTTGTTCGCCTGGCCGCGGCGGTTGGTGGCGATGCGGCCGGCCAGCAGCGGAGGTTTGCCCGGCCGCTCGATTGAGACCAGCGGGCCGATCGTCTTGACGTAGAGGGCGGGCGTCATTTTCGACCGGCCTGCACGCTTTGGTGCCGTAGGCAAGGGCAGCCAAAGCCTTGGCTTGCCGCCAATCGCTCCGCCCTTTTCGAAGATGCCGGCGTAGACGATTTTGTGCCAGATGTAGGCGCTGGCCTCCATCGAATAGCGCTTGCTCGGATAGACCTGGGTCCGAAGCGCGTTCTGCCACTTTTTGGAGAAGCCAGCGGCGCCGATGTCGGCCCTGCCTTCACGCTTGACGATGTCGACGGCTTCGGAAATGGCCGAGGTGCCGGCAAAAGCGACGGGATCTTTCATGGCCGCCATCGCGGCGGCGAATTCCTGTCGCTTGTAGCTATACCGGATTCGCGCCATTTGCCCTTCACCCTGACCTGTGCTTGTATTTCAGCGGGAGGGGCTTCCGATGAAATATACCGGACTATTGCTTGCGCTTGCCGTGACCACTGCCGCGGCCGGCGAACAGGTCATGATCGACCCGACTGAATTCATGGTGGCGTGGCCCGATCTGGTCGGCCGCGATGTCGTCATCACCAAGGGTCGCGTCGCCGCCGCCAGCGATGCCTTCATGGTGCTTCAGCTACCGGGCGGCACCGTTACCCTGATGCCGCCCTGGAAGGATCGTGACGACCTTCGTCCCCTATTCGAGCACTGCACCAGCGTCATCACCGACGACCGCTGCGATGTTGCTGCAGAAGGCACGGTCGGCAAGATGCTGGTCGGCAACGGGCCGCAGTTGAAGGGCGTCGATTTCTTCAAGCCGGCAGGGCAATGATCAGTCGCGCTCGGCGTCTTTAAGGATCTTCTTGACATCCTTAGGATCGCCGCGCGCTCCCATTGCGGAGGCGGCCAGGGCTTCGGCAAATTGCCGCTTCCTGATCTTATTGGAGAAGTGCAGGCGTCCGATCAGTTCCCGCGGCGTTGCGTTCCAGAGGCGGTCTTCGTCTTGCCCGCGCTCTGCGAGTTCAATGATGACTTCGGCGATTTCGTAGCCAGCGCCTTTTGCAATGCTCCGGCCCCGCCACCTTTGACCGACAGCATGGCCGTCAGC
>NZ_RZSB01000617.1:0-3638 GCF_004023285.1 Mesorhizobium sp. M2A.F.Ca.ET.067.02.1.1 | reverse complement strand
CTTCTACATCCCCGGCACCGAGACCTGCCTGCGCGTCGGCGGCTATGTCCGTTACGACATCGGCGTCGGCGACGTCGGATCGTTCGACGGCGCGAAGTCGTTCGACCACGAGGACGGCGATGAGCAGAGCACCTTCTACAAGAACACCCGCTTCACGCTGAAGACCTGGACCGGCCAGGAAACCGAACTCGGCACCTTGAAGACCTACACCGAGACCCGGTTCAACTTCGGCAACCGCAACGGCTACCCATCGGCAGACGATCCGACCACGGCAGCGGATGAATTCAACAGCAATCCTGCCGGCAACAAGAACGTTTCGCTGAATTTCGCCTGGATCCAGCTCGGTGGCCTCCGCGTCGGTAAGGACGAATCGGCCTTCGATACGTTCATCGGCTACGCCGGCAACGTCATCCAGGATACGATCGTCCCCTATGGCGACTTCGACACCAACGTCGTCCAGTACTATTTCGACGCCGGCAACGGCTTCTCGGCCGTGGTCTCGCTGGAAGAAGGTTCGGGCGTCGTCGGCACCATCGACAGCTACGTTCCGCATGTCGTCGGCGGCGTGAAGTGGACTCAAGGGTGGGGCGCCATCACCGGCGTCGTTGCTTACGACAGCAACTACGAGGAAGTCGCCGGCAAGGTTCGCCTGGATGTGAATGTCACCAACGAACTGTCGCTGTTCGGCATGTTCGGTTATGGCAGCGACGACAACCTCAACGACCCGAGCTATGCCATCGGGGCCAGTGGTCGCGGCTTCTATAAAATCTGGGGCGGCAACTGGGCATTCTGGGCCGGCGGCACCTACAAGTTCAACGAGAAGACCTCGTTCAACCTCCAGGTGTCGGGTGATCAGGACAAGAACTATGGCGTGGCGGCGAACGTCGCCTATGACATCGTACCCGGCTTCACGGTCACGGCCGAAGTCGATTGGGATCACTTCGGCAAGTTCGATGATTGGGTTTCGGGTGCCGACGTCGTCAACTTCACCGGCGCCGACAAGAAGAACAGCGTCGGCGGTCTGCTCCGCTTCCAGCGCTCGTTCTAACAGGCACTGCCTGATCGAAATCGAAACCCGGCGGGCGATCGCCGGGTTTTTCATTTGGTTGCGAGGTGAAGACCCGCGGTGCCTTAAGCGCGCCGCAGGTGCCTGATGGCAAGTGCGTGTTCGCCAACCGTCAGATAAGCATCGCCCAAACTGAAGTGGAAATATGGGTCGAGTGGCGTCTGGTCGACCGCCCGAGCAAGGTATTTGATGGACAACTTATCATCGACGCCCAGTCCCAGCGTCCCCAACATGTACAAAGCCATCGGGTGCTCGGGCGTCCTTGCCAAAACGCGACGACACAGTTCCTCGGCCTCGGGCAACCTGCCCGCCAGCTGAAGTTCCAGCAACATTTCGTTGGCCTGCATACGCGGCTTCGCCTTCGGCTGCTTGAGTGTTGGCTGTTTTACAGTCTGCTTTGGCGCGGGTCCGCTCTTCAAATGCTTGGACCAGCCAGGGGCGGTCGGTTATTCATCTCGCCTCGCTAACAAAACGAGGCGCGGGAATCCAGCCATGGTGCAACCGGCAACGCACCCGCGCTATTTGCCCCTTTCGACAACTTGCACCCACTCCCCGCCCACGCTAGCAAGAAGCCCCCTTTCTCAACCGAGCCCTTTGCCATGCGCCAGCGCCCTTCCCTCGCGCCGATCATCGGTGCGCTTCCCACCACTGTGCCGTTCGTCGGGCCGGAGGCGCAGGAGCGCGAGGGCGGGCGGCCTTTTCGCGCCCGCATCGGCGCCAATGAAGGCGGTTTCGGGCCTTCGCCACGCGTTATCGCGCGCATGGAGAGCGTCGCGCGCGATCGATAGCGGCCTTGCTTTCGGCTGTCCGGTCTTGGGTTGTGGAATTCTCTTTCCAACGGATCTTTCAGGTGTTTGGACCAGGCGGGCGGCAGCCGGTTGTTCATCGTGTCTGGCTAGAAAAAAGGGGCAACAGAATCCAGCCTCTCGGGCGCTGAAGGCAGGTCGCCTCCTAATCGCCCGCGCCGTTTACGCCACCTAATACGATCACTGGGTCGTCACATCACCCTTCAGGATCGTCTCGAGCTCGTCTGGCGGGGCATTGTTCGTTTTTCCTTCAATGGCCGCGACGGGCGCGCTGACCGTGCTTGCCGCGACGTTGCCGATCGTGTCGACCGTGCCGGCAACCACAAGGCCGAGTTCGTCGCCAAGCCCCACTCTCGAATCCGTCAAGGTCTGGCCGGAAGCAAGTTGCGCGCCGAGCAATTGGACGATCTCCGGACTTTCAGCGAACTTGCTGTGATTCAAGCGATCCGCGGTCTTTACGTCGGTCAGATCAAGCACGGTTATTCCAGCCGCCTGGAGCTTCGATTTGTATGGCTCCTTCGACGGGTCGGCCTGCCCCACCCTGTCGACATTGCCCGCAATCAGGCGCGAGACGGCGAGCGCCCGATCGTCCCGCGAGACGGTGATGGTGAACTTCGGCTTTTTCGGCCCAAGCTCGGTCCACTGGCGACCAAAGACATCCACGTCGAGATCGGGAGACGCCAGTATGACGTTCCTGATCTTGGGCGAAACGCGCCCGTCCTCCAGCGCCATCTGCCTCAGCGATTCCATCGCCAGCCAGGTGCCCATCGAGTGGGCCATGACGGTGACGTCGGTCACGCTGCGGTCGTCGGCCAAGGCCTTCAATGTCCGCTCGAACGCAGTGCGCGAGAAATTCGCGCTTTCCTTGTCGTAGTTGTAGCCAAGCACACTGGCGCGCGACGGCCATGTGAAAAGGATCGGCACGACGTTCGCCCGCGAGTCGTGCACGAACTGCGCGAAGCGAAAAACCGAGTCCTCATACCGGTTGTTGAAGCCATGCACGAAGACGAGAACATGGCCGTTCGAATTGTGAGCATGCAGCCATTTGTGAGCCTCGGGAATCGACAGGTTTCGTGCGGCAATGACCGCGAAATCCTTTTGGGGGTTTGGCGGCAGCTTTTTCGGCCACTCGACCGTGCCGGGCGCACGGTTCGGCGGAATCGAGATGGTCAGGTCGGTCAACGAAAGCGCCGGGCTGCGCTCGCCCGTGAACAAGGTCGCCGGGTCGCCGGAAGGCTTGCGGCTGGTCGCGACCAACATCGTCACATCCGATGCCGCCGGCGAAACCAAGCTCGCGGGGATCGGCGCCAGAACCCCTTCGGGTCCAGTTCCGCACGCCGTGAGCGTAAGGAATACGGCCGATATGGCTGCTGCAACCCGCCAGCGCGCCGGTTTGGACCTCCCGGTGCCGCGATGCCCATGGAGCGCGCTGCGCCCTCCTCTCACGACGGACGCGCGATGCATCGAAAACCCAGGTGGCAAGTGGACGTATCCACGGGCTGCGCCATGCGAGCGGCCGGCCGGTACCGTCGGCAATAGCTGGGGGCGCACAGGAAGGACCCGCCCTTGGTCACCTTGCGTGGAATTTTGATGTCGGGTGTCAGCGGGTCGAAGCTCGCCTCACGCTCGCCGCCGCGCGGATTTTCCATCGTACAGCAAGGGCTCTCGATCCGGCGATGTTCCTGGTACCAGTCGGTGGTCCACTGCCAAACATTGCCGGCCATGTCATGGAGCCCGTAGCCATTTGCCGGAAACGAGCCGACGGG
>NZ_RZSB01000616.1:0-3648 GCF_004023285.1 Mesorhizobium sp. M2A.F.Ca.ET.067.02.1.1 | reverse complement strand
TACCGACTGCACCAGGTCGTCGGTGAGCAAAGCATGGTACTGGCCGAGCCCGGGCGTGGGAAGCGTAAAACTCCACTTCACCACGCCGAGGAACGGCCAGGCATAGGCAAGGACCAGGAACAGAAGCAGCGGCGCCATCAGCAGCGCCGCGCCCATCCTGTCGGAGAGGGTGCCTCTCATCAGTGAGAAAGTCTCCGCCCTGATCAGGCGGAGATGATCTTGGTGTATTCGTCGAGCGCGGCGCCGTAATTCTTGGCGTACCACTCCATGTCGAGCGCGATCTGCTTCTTCATGTTGTCCGGATCGACGGGATTGATGCGCTTTTTGTCGGCGGGGATCAGCGCGTCGGCCGCCGGATTGGCCGGACCCTGGCCGAGCTTGTCGAACATCACCAGCTCCTTCTGCGGATCCTGCGTGCTGGCGATGAACTTCATCGCCGCGTCCTTGCCGCCGGGGTTGTTCTTGAGCACCGCCAGCGCGCCGGGCGAGATCAGGCCCTGGTCCCAGATGAACTTGATCTGGCCGCCGGAGTCCTGCTCGATCAGCGAGGCGCGCGTCGACCAGACGATCGCCATCGAGGCCTCGCCGTTGAGCAGCACGCTCTGACTTTCGGCGCCGCCGCCCCAATAGGAGACGACGTTTTCCTTGAAGGCGGCGATCTTGTCATGCGCGCGCTTCAGATCGAGCGGATAGAGCGAGGCAGGCGCGACGCCGTCGGCCAGAAGTGCGGCTTCCCAGCTCGACACGCCCCATTTGTAGAGCGAGCGCTTGCCTGGGAATTTCTTGACGTCGAAGAAGTCGGCCATGCCGGTCGGCGCGTTGGAGCCGAACTTCTGCGAGTCGTAAGCGATCACATAGGAGAAGAAGTAGGTGGAGGCTGCATACTCCCAGCCGAAGCCCGGCCGCATCTTGCTCTTGTCGACGATCTTGTAGTCGATCGGCTCGAGCATGCCTTGGCCGCCCAGCGTGATCGCCGAGAACGGGTCGACGTCGACCAGGTCCCAGGTCGGCGCGCCGCTCTTGAACTGCGCGGCGATGGCGCCTTCCGTCGGGCCCGAGCCGTCCATCTTGACCGGGATGCCGGTGTCTTTGGTGAAGGCCTGGCCGTAAGCGGCGTCGTAAGCCGTGATGGCGTCGCCGCCCCAGTTCACCAGCACCAGCCCTTTGGTCTCGGCGAAGGCGCCGGTCGAGCGCAACAACAGCGGCGTGCCGGCGAGCGCCAAGCCCGCTAGTTGCGCAAACTGGCGGCGTGAGATCTCGCCGCGCTTGGTCCGCTCGGCGAGGGATTCGATCGTCTGTTTCTTTGTATCGCTCATGTCAGTTCCCCTTGTTTGTCGTTGATTTGAACCGGAAGCCGCCGCGGTGATGTGTCTGGCCGCGACGGCGGTGCTTACTGTCCTCCATCCGGAAGGAGGAAACCCTTCTCCGCTGGCCATGTAAGCCAGACCGAATTGCCTTTGCTGAGCGCCGCCGCAGCCACTTCGTTCGGCACCGAAACGGTGACCCTGGCGCCCTGGCGCGTGGTGAGGTCGAGCTTGGTCGCCGCGCCCAGATAGGTCGAGGCGACGGCCGTCGCGGCAATGCCGTTCTGGTTGACCGACGCTTCCGGCGCGATCGACATGTCCTCGGGGCGGATGGCGAGGATGGCGTCGCCTTTGATCGCCTCCGCCTTGCAGCGCATGTTGACCGCGCGGTCCTCGCAGAGCCCCGTGGCGCCATTGTCGGCGGGGCGCACGCCCTTCACCGGCAGCATGTTGATCTCGCCCAGGAACTCGGCGACGAAGCGGTTCGCCGGCCGGTCGTAGACCTCATCCGGCCGGCCCACCTGCAAGAGCTTGCCGTGGTTGAAGATGGCGACGCGCGAGGACAGCGCCAGCGCTTCGCTCTGGTCGTGGGTGACGAAGACGAAGGTTGTGCCGGTCTCTTGGTGCAGCCGCTTCATCTCGGCCTGCATCTGGCCGCGCAGGCTCTTGTCCAGCGCCGAGAACGGCTCGTCGAGCAGCAGCACGCCCGGCTCGAACACCAGCGCACGGGCCAGCGCCACGCGCTGCTGCTGGCCGCCGGAAAGCTGTGCCGGCAGTTTCTTCTCGTGCCCCTTGAGGCCGACGCGCTCGACCATCTCGCCGACACGGCTCTTGATTTCCGAGGCGGATTTCTTGCGCACTCTGAGCGGGAAGGCGATGTTCTGCTCCACGCTCATATGCGGGAACAACGCATAGCCCTGGAACACCATCCCGGCGGCGCGCTGCTCCGCCGGGCGGTTGGTGATGTCGACACCGTCGCTGAAAAGCCTGCCCTCGCTCGGCTGCACGAAGCCAGCTAGGATCATCAGGAAAGTGGTCTTGCCGGAGCCGGAAGGGCCAAGCAGCGTCAGGAACTCGCCGCGGCCGATATCGAGCGACAGGTTATCGAGCGCCCGGAACGAGCCGAAGCTCTTGCCGATCCCGTTCGCTTTGATTTCTGCGGCCCGGCCGGGTTGCTGCATCCTGGCTCTTTCCTCAGTTCCCAATGAAATCGTAGGCATGGCTGCGGCTCACCGCAACCGAATAGTTTTCGCCTGATCGGCAAATTTGATTCACGGGTGACCCGTATTGGCAGGTGGCAACAGCGTGTGCAGACGCGGGCGTTCGGCGCTCACTAACGTTCGCGATTGGCGAAAGCCTTCATGCCCTTTTCCAGGGCGGAGCAAGGAGCGAAGCGACGCGCGCAGACCCTGGAATCCACACCGTTACACACGAGCGTTGCAACGGTCCAGAATTCTCGCCCGCCGCACACTTCGGCCAACGTCACGGCATGGATCCTCGGGTCAAGCCCGAGGATGACGACCGGAGAGGGCGGCAGCACTCAATCTAAACCCTGCTCTCCGACAGCTTCGCCCTCAGCCAGTCGCCGAAGGCGTTGAGCACCGGGTGCCCCGCCTTGGCGTGCTCGAAGACGAGGAAATAGGAGCGCGGCGAGGGGACGGTCGCCTCGAAAGGCTTGACCAGCCGGCCTTCGCTCAGCGCCTGGCGGCCGGTCAGCTCGTCGCCCAGCGCAATGCCCTGGCCGGCGATCGCCGCCGAGAAGACGAGGTTCATGTCGGAAAAGAAGATGCCGCCTTCGGTATCGGGATTTTCCACCTTGGACAGCGCCAGCCAGCGCGCCCAGTCCTCGGTGTCGCTGAGATGGAGCAGGCTGGCGCGCAGCACGTCGGCGGGTTTGGAAAAGCCGCCGACCTTGTTGAGCAGCCTTGGACTGCAGAGCGGCGTGAAGGAGACTTCGCAGAGCAGTTCCACGGCCCGGTTCGGCCAGTTGCCGACCCCGAAGGCGATGAAGGCGTCGGCGTCCGGATTTGAGACGTCGTCGAGCCGCCGCGGCGTGAGCACCGACAGCGCCACATCCGGATACATTTGCTGGAACTCGCCGATATGCGTGCACAGGAACATCGAGGCGAAGCCCGGCGGGCAGGAGATGGCGAAGGAGCCGCCGACGCCGGCACCGTTGTTGTGCGTCCCCGCGTCGCCGAGCACGGTCAGCGCCTTCCTGACGTCGGCCGCGTAGCGCTGGCCGCGCGGCGTCAGCGCCACGCCCTTGCCGATGCGCTGCAGGAGATCGAAGCCGAGGTCGCGCTCAAGCAGCCGTAGCTGATGCGAGACGGCGCTGCGGGTG
>NZ_RZSB01000615.1:0-3669 GCF_004023285.1 Mesorhizobium sp. M2A.F.Ca.ET.067.02.1.1 | reverse complement strand
GGATTGTCGTAATTGATGGTCGGCGGGATGACGCTTTCGCGCATGGTCATCAGCGAGAAGGCGGCCTCGACCGCGCCTGCCGCCGACAGCGTGTGGCCGATCATCGACTTGTTCGACGAGACCGGCATCGAGCCGATACGCTCGCCGAACACGGTGGACAGCGACAGATGCTCCATCTTGTCGTTTTCCGGCGTCGAGGTGCCGTGCGCGTTGACATATTCGATCTCGTCCTCGCTCATGCCCGCATCGGCAAGGACGGCGCGCACCGCCGCGATAGCCGGCGACGCATCGGGCTTGGAGCGAGTGCGGTGGAAATCGTCCGCCTTTTCGCCGCAGCCGCGCATGATGCCGAGGATCGTCGCGCCGCGGGCCAGGGCTGCTTCCAGCGATTCCAGCACCAGAGCGCCAGATCCTTCGGCGAGCACGAAGCCATCGCGATCCTTGGAGAAGGGTTTCGACGCCTTTTCCGGGATGTCGTTATGGGTGGAAAGGGCAGAAAGCAGCGAGAAGCGGATCAGCGCCTCGGCCGTCGCCGAGCCGTCGGCGCCGATCGACAGCGCCTTGTCGCATTCGCCGCGCCGAATCGCCTCGACGCCGAGCTGGATGGCGGTGGCGCCTGAAGCGCATGCGGTCGAGAGCGTTATCGGCAGGCCGCGCGTGCCGAAGCGGTCGGCCAGTCGGTCGGCGATCGAGCCGAACTGGGTGGTTTCGAAGATGTCGAGCTCCTTCAACGCGCGGGCGACGCGCAGCAATCTCTCGGAACCGCCATCCTTCTTGTCGGAATTATAGAGCGAGAAACGGTCGGCCCAGTCGAGCTCGACCGGCGGCGAGGCGAGGAACAGCGGGCCGCCGAAATCGCCGGAATCGAGCCGTGCTTCCGACACGGCTTCTTGGGCCGCGGTCTCCGCCAGTTCGTAAGTGAGGTGGCTTGCGCCCTTCGAGCTCGACGGCAGGAAGTCGACCATGCCGGAAATGCGGGTGTTGAGGTGATCGACCGGAAAGCGGGTGATCGGATGGATGCCGGATTTACCGGACGTCAGCGCCGCCCAGTTGTCGGTCTTGCCGACGCCCAGCGACGTCACGACGCCGATGCCGGTGACGGCCACGACCGGCCTGCCCATGTGGTCTTTGAGATTGGCCATGTTTTGTCCTGACAGCCTCGATCGTACCTCAGGCCGCTTTGATCAGCCCCATGCCCTCGAATTGGTGATAGCCGATCGCCGTTGCAAGGACTGCCTTCGGCGCACCGTCAAACGGCTTCTCGGCTGCGGCATCGAAAACGGGGTAACCGGCCTTGCGGTCGATCGCCATGGCCGCGAGCGCCACGGCGAAGGGGAACTGCGCCTCCTTCATATGGCCGGTCAGCGTCGAGAAGCCGCGCACGGCGAGCGCCGGATTGGCGTCGAGCGCCGCTTTCTCCGCGGCGGTGGCTGCATGAGCGCCCGAAGCGCCGGATATCGTCAGCAGTTCGCCGGCGGGGAATTCGGCCTGCTTCAGTAGGGCCACGATCTCGGCATCCAACTCACCCAGGCGGCGTCTGGCGCGGCCGGACACGATGGGGCCGAGCTCGGCGTAGATCCTTCGGCCGCGGCTTTTCGCGTGCTCGCGCTGCTCCAGCACCAGGAAAGCGCCGCCCGAACCGGTGACCACGCCGCCGCCCTCGGAGCCCTGGCGCTGCCAGACCGGCTTCCAGGGGCCGCGATGCAGGTAGCCGGCGAGCTCGTAGCCCAGCAGCATGTCGGAATGCTCCGTCTGGAAGGCGCCGCCGACCAGAACATGGGTCGACTGTCCCGAGCGGATGCGCGCGGCTGCCGTCTCGACGGCCGAGACGCCGGCGCCTTCCTCGCCCATGAAGGTGCGGGAGGAACCGGTGACCTTGTGGACGATCGATATGTTGCCGGCGAGCAGGTTGGAGAGCTGGGCCAGGAACAAAGTCGGCCGCAGTTCCGTCGTCAGCTTCTCGTTGAGCAGCACGTCGCGGTCGTTGCGGTTTTCGGAAGCCGCGAGGATCGCGGCGTCGACGGCCTCGTCGCGCTCGCCGCCACCGGCCGCCACCACCATGTCCATGGTCGTGCAAAGCTCGTCATTGCCCTTGATTCCGGCATCGTCCAGCGCCAGGCCGGCGGCATAGGTGCCGAGGCGCTGCCAGGTTTCCATCTGGCGCTGGTCGCCGCGCTTGGCGATCTGCAGGTTCCAGTCGATCTCAGGCAGGGGATGAATGGTATAGGGGGCGAAACGCTCGGCGTGGAGCACCGGCTGGAACCCAGGCTGCGTAAGCGTTTGCCAATGGGCATCCGGACCCTCTCCCAGCGAGGAGACAAGGCCGATGCCGGTGATGACGACGTCGTGGGAACTCATGGGCGGCTGTTGTGGGTCAGGCGACTTTTTGATTTTGCGCATGATCCTTTCCGAAAATCGATGCCGATTTCGGGGTCATGCGCGGAGCGCGTCAAGTTCGCGCTCGCCGTAGACATCAGGCGCTCTTGGCCGCGACCAGCGCGTCGATCTTGGCGCACAGGTTCTTCATGACGAAATAGTCGTCGGTCGAGGCCTTGCCGTCATTGACCTCCTGCGTCCACTTTTCCAGCGGCACCTTGATGCCGAATTCCTTGTCGATGGCGAAGACGATGTCGAGGAAATCGAGGCTGTCGATGCCGAGGTCGTCGATGGTGTGGCTCTCGGGCGTGATGGTGTCGATATCGATCTCGCTGGTATCGGCAATGATCTTGGCGACTTTCTCGAATGTGGTGGACAAGGGCTCTTCCTTCGGGTTGCGGGCGGAATCTGTCCGCATCTTGCTTTGCGCGCTGTCTAATCGGTTTTTCCCGGCAGGAAAAGGCCTGATGCGCCGGGAGCAGATGGGACGCCGGCTTTGGGAACGCAAGAAGGGCCGCCGTTCGAACCGGCGGCCCTTCCCATCTTACGCTGCGTCAGCTGGGCGACATGCATCAGTCGCGGAGCTTGACCAGATCGTTGAGCAGCCCGCCCGTCCCGTTGTGGACGGTGAGCCGCTCGACCTTGCCGGCGATGGCCTCCAGAGCCTCGAGCTCCTTCAGCCGCAGCATCACCGGGTTCTCGGCCATCACCTTGGCCGTGTTGAGCAGCGAACGCGTGGCGTTCGTCTCCTCGCGGCGGCGGATGACGTTGGCCTCAGCCTGCTTCTCGGCCGAAACCACCTGGTTGAGGATCTCGCGCATGTCGCCCGGCAGGATCACATCCTTGAGAGCGATGTCGCTGACCTCGACGCCGATCGCGGCCATGTCGTCGCGCACCTTGGCCGCCGCGTCCTCGTCGACCGTGACCTTCTTGTCGAGGATCTGGTCGAGCGTGAGCGCGCCAAGCGTCTTGCGGAAGGCGTACTGCAGGGCGCGGTAGAGGGCTTCCGAGAAGTCCTTCACCGTGCTCACTGCCTGGACCGGGTCGACGACCCGGTACTCGGCGGCGATGTTGACGCGGATCGTCACGCGATCCCTGGTCAGGACTTCCTGCCCGGCGACATCGAGCGACTGGCGCTTGATGTCGACGACCTTCACCTGGACCATGCGGCCGACATTCCAGAAGGCATGCACGCCCGCTTCAAGCGTGCGGACGAGCACGCCATCCACGAACAGCAGCCCGACCTGGCCGTCCACGACCGGAAGACGGAACACATGTTCCTGCATCCGGTCG
>NZ_RZSB01000614.1:0-3675 GCF_004023285.1 Mesorhizobium sp. M2A.F.Ca.ET.067.02.1.1 | reverse complement strand
GGCAAGCAGAGCGCACGCCAGTCGCGGTAACGTGACGTTGGCCGCGCGGCGGATTTTGCAATGGCTGTGCAGCATTAATTGATGCCGCAGTGCACATACCACTTGGAATTGTGACGCTTTTGCGCGTATCCTTAACAGAAGGCGCAATCGTTACCGGCCGCTTACTCCTAGAGGTGCCGGTGTCCTGGGGAGGATCCGGATGGCCGCTAAAGACGACCCGATCGTCATCAAGAAGTATGCCAATCGCCGGCTCTACAACACCGGCACGAGCACCTATGTGACGCTCGAGGACCTGGCCGAGATGGTCAAGAAGGGCGAGGAGTTCACGGTGCAGGACGCCAAGACCGGCGACGACATCACGCATCCGGTGCTGACGCAGATCATTTTCGAGCTGGAGAACAAGGACGGGCAGAACATGCTGCCGATCCCGTTCCTGCGCCAGCTCATCTCCTTCTACGGCGATCAGATGCAGATGATCGTGCCGAGCTTCCTCGAACAGTCGATGATCGCCTTCTCCAAGGAGCAGGAGCGGTTTCGCGAGCAGATGAAGGGCGCCTTCGGCAAGACGCCGATGGACATGATGAAGACGCCGATCAAGGCGCTCGAGGAACAGACGCGCCGCAATGTCGAGATGTTCCAGAACGCCATGCGCATGTTCACGCCGTTCCCGCCCGCCGGCAGCAATGCCGCGGCCCCGGCCGAGCCGCCGAAGAAGGAAGAGAAGTCCGACGATCTGCAGGAATTGAAGGCGCAGATCGCGGCGATGCAGCGCAAGCTCGACACGATGTCTTGACGAGCGCGTCGCCGTTTGGCGGCGATCGCGAACGCTGGAGATTGGCGCAAAGGCCTATCCCTTCGTCATTCTCGGGCTTGACCCGAGGATCCATTCCGTGACCGATGCCGTAGGGTGCAGCGGCGCAGAATTCTTTAATCGTCGCAACGCCTTAGCGTCACGGAATGGATTCTAGGGTCTGCGCGCGTCGCTTCGCTCCTTGCTCCGCCCTAGAATGACGACCTCAACGCATTTCGGCTAATCTGCAAGGCCATTATCCTGCGCCAACAGGCCCGTCATAGCGGGCGCGGGGCCGGATCAGCCTGTTGCTGGTCACCTGCTCGATTGCATGCGCCGTCCAGCCGATGCTGCGGCCGAGGGCGAACAGGCGGAACGGCGCATCGGCGGGCAGGCGCAGGCTGCGCGTTATAGCAGCCAGGGCGAAATCGATGTTGGGGTGCAGGCCTGTGGCGGCTAGGACCGCCTTGCGAAGGCGCGACAGCCCTTCGTCGATCTCGAGGCCGGAGAAGACGCCCTCGGCGCGCGGGTCGCCTTCCGGATAGAGCGGGTGGCCGAAGCCGGGCAGCGGCCGGTCATGCGCCAGCCAGCGGGCGATCGCTTCGTCCGCGCCCAGCCGCTCCGCATCCTCGACCAGCGCGACCGCCGCGGCACCCGCGCCGCCGTGACGCGGGCCGGTAAGCGTCGCAAGACCTGCGAGCAGGCAGGCGGCGATCGGCGCGCCGGTGGAGGCCGCGACGCGGGCGGCGAAGGTCGACGCGTTGAGCTCGTGGTCGGCCAAAAGCACCAGCGCCTTGCGGATGAGGTCGGCGCCATCGGCTTCCACCGACCAGCCTTGCGCCAGCCTTGCATGCACGGGTTCAGAGCCTGGCGTCGCGCCGAGCGCGGTGGCCAGCGCGCTGGTCGCGGCGGCGCCGTCCTGCTGCAGCATGGCCGGCCTGCGGCCGAGTGAGGGCCAGCCTTCGGCCGCAAGCGCCGAGAGCCGGGCGAAGGCGGTCGGCGTGCCGCTTTGCCGGGCGGCCGAAGGAGTCAGCGAGGCAAATGACACCGGACGGCCGGAGGCCCACAGCAGTCCGGCGGTCTCCTCGAGCGTCGCCGTCGCCGAAAACTCCACCGCGTCCTTGCCGCGGTAGATGAGGCGGCCATGCAGCACCGTCGAGATCGAGGTGGCGATGGCCGGCTCGCCCCAGGCGATGGCGCTTTCGGCGATCGCCTGCGGGCTCCTGCCTCGGTCGCGTCGTGTGGCAAGAGCTGCGATGTCGTCGGCGCGGTACTGGCTGCGGCGCGGGTCGGCGTCGTCCGGCCTCATGCCGACGCGACCACGGCTGACATAGGCATAAAGCGTCTGCGGCCGGACGTTCAGCCGCTCCAGCGCTTGCTCCCGCGTCAGCCACTCTGTCATTTGCCGCCTTATATTGATTATCTTGATCAAGATTGATGCATTGATTGCGCAGCATTAATTGCAAAGCGCAAAAGGTCAAGGAGACGATCATGGCGAATGGGCTCGATGATGTTGTGGCGGCCGACACGGTGCTTTCCGATGTCGACGGTGCAGGCGGGCACCTCACCATCCGCGGACATTCGCTGACGGAACTCGCCGGCCGCTGGCGCTACGCGCAAGTGGTGCGGCTGCTGTTCGACGGCTTCTTCGACGATCTCCCCGGCGACGCCGAACTGGAGAAGGCGATCGGCAAGGCGCGGGTGGAGGTATTCGATCGTGTGAAACCGTTGCTTGCGCAGCTCGCGCCGCTCGACATCTACAGCAGCATGCGAGCGGGCATGGCCGTCCTGCCGGACGGCGACGGACTTGCCGACGCGCTGCGCTTGATCGGGGCGGCGGCGGTGCTGACGCCGGCCCTGCTGCGCCTTGGCCGGGGCGAGACTCCGGTCGCTCCCGACGCAAAAGCCGATCATGCCGGCGATATGCTGCGGATGCTCGCCGGCGCCGCCTCGCCGGCGCTTGCCAAGGCGCTCGACAGCTATCTGGTGACGGTCTGCGACCACGGGCTCAACGCCTCGACCTTCGCGACCCGCGTCGTGGCGTCGACACAGGCCGGGCTGACCTCGGCGATCCTGGCCGGGCTCGGCGCGCTGAAGGGCCCGCTGCATGGCGGCGCGCCGGGGCCGGTGATCGAGATGCTGGACGCCATCGAGGCCAGCGGCGATGCAACCGGCTGGCTCAGCGCCGAGATAGCGCATGGCGAGCGCATCATGGGCTTCGGCCACCGTATCTACCGCGTGCGCGATCCGCGCGCCGACGCGCTGAAGGCGGTGGTGCGGCAGCTTGGTTCCCGCAACGAAGCAAGCAGCAAGAAGATGGGCAGCCGGCTGGCCTTTGCCGAGACGGTGGAGCAGGCCGCGCTCGAAGTGCTCAGGATCGCCAAGCCGCAGCGCTCGATCCAGACCAATGTCGAATTCTACACCGCGCTTCTGCTCGAAGCGGTCGGCTTCCCGAAAGAGGCGTTCTCCAACGTCTTCGCCGCCGGCCGCGTCGCCGGCTGGATCGCACATGCCCGCGAGCAGCAGGCTACCGGACGGCTGATCAGACCGCAGTCGCGCTATGTCGGGCCGGTGCCGGATCTGGTGGCTTGAGCTTGCGGCTGCTCAGTTCCGCGACAGCCTTCTCTGTTTCCTGCCGGAATGCTGAATTTCGCCGTTCGTTCGGTGACCACTCGCAAGTTCGCAATTGGCCGAAGCCTATCGAACGTCGTCATCCTAGGGCGTAACAGGAGCGAAGCTCCGTCGCGAAGACCCTAGGATCCTGTGTGTTGGTTCTGGTGTATGGTTGAGGTGGGAAGGAGACCGAGTGGATCGTGGTCGTCCTTTCGGACAGGCCGTGGCATGGCCCGGTCCCTTCCCACCGGTGAACCATCAACCTGAACAGT
>NZ_RZSB01000613.1:0-3676 GCF_004023285.1 Mesorhizobium sp. M2A.F.Ca.ET.067.02.1.1 | reverse complement strand
CCGTACGAATTGCGCGAGGTGCTGGCGCGGGTGCGCAGCGTTTTGCGCCGCGTGCCGCAGCCGGCCGAGCCGCAAGCCGCGAAGGCCGAGACCGGTAATCGGCGTTTCATGAATTTCGGCGGCTTTCAGGCCGATTTCGACGGTCGCATGGTCACCGCCGCCAATGGCGCGGTGATCGAGATGGCCAAGAGCGAGTTCGACGTGCTCGAGGTTTTCCTCACCCGCGCCAACCGGCTCCTGACGCGCGCGGCGATTTCGGAAGCCATCGGCTTCGTCGAGGACCCGGAATCCTCGCGCGCGGTCGACATCCGCATCATGCGGTTGCGAAAGAAGATCGAGGCCGACCCAGCCAATCCGAAATTCCTGCGCACGGTGCGCGGCGAAGGCTATATCTTCTCGCTGCCGAATGGCGACGCCAACTAAAGCAATTCCAGGAAAAGTGTGAGTGGTAGGCTCGGCGGTTTCGCCGTAGCCTTCCGTCCGGAATTGCGTCAAAACAAAGCGATAGAGCGGTTCGCCGTTTCTGCGGGAACGAAGGGTGCTCTGAACGACCGACGTCCGGGCCTGGAATTGACCATGACTGCCGATGCAGCACGCACCGATACGCATGCCTCGCGCCCGGGCGGCGCAGCGATGGCGGCCGTGCATGTCGTGCGCCGCCTGCGCGAGGCGGGCGACTGGCAGCGCGAGATGGACGGCATACTGGAGACGGTGTGCCGCAAGATGGATTGCCAGCGCGGCATTCTCTTCCGGCTGCGTGAATTGCCGGGCGAAGGTTTCGCCCAGTCGGTCGCCGCCTACTGGATCGACCCCGACTCCGGCGGCGACCTGGCCTCGCCCACGGTGATCATGCAGTCGATCATCAACTCGGATACCTTGCTGGAGCGCCTGCAGGAAGACGAGCGGCAGGGCAAGATCTTCTCCGGCCACACACGCAACTTGGACGGTTTCCTGCGGGACGACTTCGAGAAGCAGAGCATCAAGTCGTTCCTGTCCGTCTCCGTTTTCGCGCATGGCCACCTCTGGGGCACGCTGGCGGTCAACGACTGCGTCGCCGAGCGCGAATGGACGGATGAGGAAGAGGCGACGCTGCACATCATCGCTCTGGCCATCGGCGACGCCATCGAGCGCTCGCCATCCGAGGCGCATGCCAGCGAGGTGATCCGCCGCACCATGCTGCAGGCCTCGCTCGACGCCATCATCGTCATCGACGAGACGGGCTCGATCATCGAGTTCAATCCGGCCGCCGAGAAGATGTTCGGCTTCCAGCGCAGCTCCATCCTCGGCAAGGACCTGCTCGATACCATCGTTCCGATATATTACCGCAAGGGCTACGCCTCGGGTGCCGAATACATGGCGGGCCGCGGCGCGCCGATGGTCGGCCAGCGCCTGGAGACCGTCACCCAGAACGCCGCCGGCGAGATTTTCCCGATCGAGCTGACGGCGACGGAGATGCGCGTTGCCGACCGCCGCCTGATCTTCGGCTCGATCCGCGACCTGCGCGAGAAGCTGCAGGCCGAGGAGGAAATCAACCGCCAGCGCGAGAAGCTGCACCAGAACGAGAAGATGGCGGCGATGGGCTCGCTGCTCGCCGGGGTCTCGCACGAGCTCAACAACCCGCTGGCGGTGGTGGTGGCGCAGTCGACGCTGCTGCACGAATTCGCCGGCGACCCGCAGACCAAGGTGCGCGCCGAGAAGGTGCGCGCGGCCGCCGAGCGCTGCGGCCGCATCGTCAAGAGCTTCCTGTCGATGGTGCGGCTGCACCCGACCGAGCAGGCCGAGACCGATCTCAACCAGGTGATGCGCTCGGCGCTCGAAGTCACCGCCTATGGTGCCCGCTCCAGCGGCATCATCATCGACACCGATTTCGCCACCGGGCCGCTGCTTGCCATGGCCGACGCCGACCATATCACCCAGGTGGCGGCGAACTTCCTCATCAACAGCCAGCATGCGCTGGCCGGCATCACCGGCGAGCGGATCATCAAGGTGCGGACATTCCGCAACGAGCACGGCAATCCGGGCTTCTCCGTCGAGGACAACGGCCCGGGCATTCCCGAGGCGATCCGCGCGCGCATCTTCGAATCCTATTTCACCACCAAGCCGGTCGGGGTTGGCACCGGCATCGGCCTGTCGATCTCGAAGTCGATCGTCGAGCGCCACAACGGCAACATCTGGTTCGAGGAAGTGCAACCGACCGGCGCGCGCTTCGTCGTGCAATTGCCGGCGATTGCCGGCGGTGCCGCAAGCGCGGGTGAAGGGCCGGCGCGCTCGAGCGGATTGCGCCATGCGTTGATCATCGACGACGAGCCCGACGTCGCGGGCTCGCTTTCGGATATACTGGAGCTGATGGGGCTCAAGTCGCGCGTTGTGGCAAGCTGGACCTCCGCCGCCGACGTGCTCACGGGCCATATGCCGCCGGACATCGTCTTTTCCGACCTGCGCATGCCGGGCACTAGCGGCATCGCGATCTACCGCGAGCTGCTCTCGCAGCAGCCCGCTCTGGCCAAGCGCTTCGTGCTGGTGACCGGCGACCTCATCGGCGCCAAGGCGGAGATCGAAGCGCTGCCACCGCCGCAGCGCCCGCACATTCTGGAAAAGCCCTTCTCGACCCTCGACGTCCGCGGCATCCTGTCGGCGGTAGCCGACGAAGCCGCAGCCGCGGCCGACAACAGCGTCCACTTCTGAGCTAAGATTGCAACCGAAGAGGCGTGGCCGAGCTTGAGCTAGCACCGCCGCAGGATCTGCCGAGATTCAGGTCAAGCCGAGCCGAGAATGGTGGTTCGCGAGAACCGGAGCGGAGCGTACTTATAGTACGCGAGCACCGGAAGCGCAGGGAACCGCCATTCGCAGGCCGGCTTCACCTGAATACCGGCAGATCCGGAAAAAAGAGGCTCCCGACCGATTTTCGCGGCGGGAGCCTGACTTGAGCGCAGGAGGGAGCGCTCTGGGGAGGTCTTAAAAAATGTTCGGCGTGTTGGTGACCGGGGCGGCGTTGGCGATCATGCGCACAGCGCGCTCGCGGTGCTGGCCGGACTGCTCGGCGATGGCGCGCAGGCACTCGACGCTCTCGGCGCCCCAGTTCTGGCCCTTACAGGCAAAGTCGATCGCAGATTCCGGCAGGCGGGCGGTCTTGAGCGTGGTCTGCGCGCCTTCAACGACATTGGCCGGCGGGTTGATCGAAGCGAAGGCCGGACCGGAGGCGGGCGCGGCCAGCATGCCGACGAAGGCGCAGGCGCCGATCAGCATGAACATCGCCATCGGATGGTCGCTGGCGCGCTGGCGCAGCGCAAGTTTCGGCCGGCGGTCATTGCGCTCCGGGCCATGCTGGCGGCGATTGGTATCGGCGGCATGAACTTTCGCAAACATCGGCTGTTCCCTTCGTTATCTTTCTTTTTGCTGTGAAACGAACTTAGTCGCACCACGTAACAGTCGGATGATTGGCGGCGATTGCCTGTGTAACAGGATTGAAACAGACGCTGAGCGGTGCGGCCTTCCGATCCACGGCAACCATTCGACCGACTATCGAAGCTGGTTGGCGCAGCTATGCGCCTGTCGCGCCTGCCCGACTGTAAACAGCCTCACACAGCAATGTTTGTATCGAGCGCGTCGCTGTCGTCTGCCGCAGCTCGGCATCAATCGAAACATGCCCTTTCCGACGCGGGCACCGGCGCTCACA
>NZ_RZSB01000612.1:0-3686 GCF_004023285.1 Mesorhizobium sp. M2A.F.Ca.ET.067.02.1.1 | reverse complement strand
AGATGATGCCGATCGGCGTCTTCGAGCGCAGCCAGCGGCCGAGCGACAGCCCGTCCTCACCGGGCATGGCGATGTCGAGGATGGCAAGGTGAAAGGGCTGCGTTTCGAACAGCGCGCGTGCCGCCACGGCATTCTCGGCCGTCACGACGTCATAGCCGCTGGCGCCGAGATACTCGGCCACGGCCTCCCTCAGATCCGGTTCGTCCTCGACGACGATGATGCGTGCCTTCACGACGCGCTCGCTCCCGCTTTCAGCGGAAAGTAGATTGGGTATAAACATGATGTCCAGCACTCATCTCGAGTTGTCTGTGGCGGGGTGGAGAAAATGGCCGCACGATCCGTCATTGCGCTTGTGTCCGTCGCCGAGGTGGTGGCGGGCGATCTCGCCGACCATCTCGAGCGGCGTGGGCACGACGTGCGCCAGGCGCGCCAGCCCTGGGAGGCGGAGACGCTGCTTTCGGCCGGCGGTATCGATGTCGTGGTGGTCGGCGACGAGGTCACCCAGGCCGAGAGCCGCGAACTGCTCAAGCGCTACAGCAGCCAGGGCGCGGGTGGCGAGGGCGGCCCCGATTTCATCCTGATCTGCCGGCCGCGCGACCTTGTCGACAAGGTGCTGGCGCTCGAGCTCGGCGCCGCCGATGTGGTCGAAAGCCCGCTCAACGTGCGCGAGCTTGCCGCGCGCATCGGCGGCCTGCTGATGAGACGCGGCAGGGCCGCCGGGGAGCTGATCGTGCTGGAGAATGCCACTGTCGACCTGCGATCGGCCATGGTCATGCATCGCTCGGGTGCGGAGGATCAGCTTTCCCCGGGGCAGGTGGCGTTGCTGAAGCTGTTCCTGGCGAGCCCGCGCAAGGTGCTGACCCGCGACGACATCATTGCCGCGGCCCCGGCCGAGAATGCTGACGCTTTCGACCGTTCGATCGATTCGCGCATCGTGCGGCTGCGCCGAAAGCTCGACACCGAGACCATCATCACCATCCGCGGCGCCGGCTATCGTTTCGATCCACCAGCCTCGCGCAACGAGTGAATTCGGGTCGACGAGTCTATCAAGCATCGGATTCCCCAAAGCGGTGGTCATCTTGGGTCCGGCGCCTGGCGCTCAGCGCACCACAATGATCGAGGGGCCGGATAAAATGTCGGCGCCGGCGGTTGTCTCGGCGTGGGCGCGCTCCTTGAGCAGCACCGTCGCCAGCGCGGCAAAGCCGAGCAGGCCCTGCGCGTAAAGCAGCGCGGAAAGCACGGAGGCGGCAAATTTCGTCTTCATGTCCCTATCCTCAATCTCGATGTCGTCGGTGCTTCAGGAAACTCCCGAAGCGCCCGCGCCGCTGACGGAGCCCCCCGCTGCGGCGCGGGCCTTCGGTCCTCTCGGCAGCAAGTAGCCGGAGGGGCCGCGCGTCCTCAGCAGCCGGAGGCCGACCCGCCAGAGGGCCTTCAGCCGGTGGACGCGCAGGCTGGAGACAATCCAGACCGTGGCGATGAACAGAGCCATGTGCAGTGTCGAAACCTCGCTGGACGTCATCGCCGCCAGCGCCGTCACCGGGCTGCCGGCCACAGAGCCTGCGCCGCCGAGCGCGATTGCCGCGACGCTGATCCTGAGAAGCCAGGAGGGAGTTTCGATTTCCTGCCCATTTTCGTTTGCAGTTGTCTGTTCCCGTTGCGTCAAATCTGCCGCCGGCCTGTATCCAGATCATGCCGCCGTGGCTGCACTTTGTTGCAGTTTGGTTTCGAGCCGGGCGTAAAGTATTTAATATTAGAAATGAAATGAACTTTCGTTTGCGGGACTAAGCTCATTGTGTAGCGCCGACCTGCCGCGCCCCGGAAGAGGTCCGATGTAATGGCTGGCCGGAGCTTTTTGTTAACTTATGGAAACGAATTCGAAACAGAAACGAGCATCAAGCGAAATAGCTCGGAAACGGACGAGCACGATAAGAGCCCATCGAAATTGAAGCCGGACACAACGGCAAAAAACAGAGGGATCCGTCATGCATACCGCCATTTCCGCCAAGCTCATCCATGTCGCCGCCGCCGCGCTCACCGGTGCCGCGCTGCTCTTCGGCGCCGGCAATGCCGCTCACGCCAACCAGATCGTCGCCAAGGTCTCGCTGTCGCAGCAGATCATGGAAGTCACCGTCGACGGTCGCCCGACCTACACCTGGAAGGTCTCGACCGGCGCGAGGGGGCACATCACGCCGACCGGTTCGTTCAAGCCGACGCGCATGCATGAGATGTGGTACTCGAAGAAATACGACAACGCGCCAATGCCGCATTCGGTGTTCTTCAGCGGCGGCTACGCCGTCCACGCCACTTACGCCATCAGCCGTCTCGGCCGTCCCGCTTCGCATGGTTGCGTGCGGCTGCATCCCGACGCGGCAGCCGACTTCTATCAGCTCGTCGAGGCCTTCGGCCCCGCCAACACCAGCATCGTCATCGTCAAATAGCCGGATCGGGTAGCAGGCCGTTGCCGCCTTCGGGACCAAACTGAAGCCGTGAGGCAGCCGCCAAAAAAGAGGCCGGAATTTCCGGCCTCTTTTGTTTTTAGCTGTCGTGCCGATCAGCTCGGCAGTGCCGGCATCAGCTTCGGATCGGGCTTCTCGGCGAGATGCGGCAGGTCCTTGCTGGCAATGAAGGTGTAGAACATCGGCACGACGAAGAGCGTGAACATCGTGCCGACCAGGATGCCGGTGAAGATGACCAGGCCCATCGAATAGCGGGCGGCCGCGCCGGCGCCGCTGGAGATGATAAGCGGCACGACGCCCAGCGCCATCGCCGCCGTCGTCATCAGGATCGGCCGCAGGCGCACCTTGGCCGATGCGATGATGGCGTCGCGGCGGCGCATGCCGTGCACCTCGCGCTGCTGGTTGGCGAACTCCACCAGCAGAATGCCGTGCTTGGTGATCAGGCCGATCAGCGTGATCAGGCCGACCTGGGTGTAGATGTTGAGCGTCCCGAGCCCGATGTTGAGCGGCACGATGGCGCCGAAGATCGACAGCGGCACGGCCATCATGATGATCAGCGGGTCGCGGAAGCTCTCGAACTGGGCCGCCAGCACCAGATAGATCACGACCACCGCCGCGGCGAAGGCGATCAGGATGGTGTTGCCCTGCTCCTTCTCCTGCCGCGACTGGCCGGAATAGTCGATGAAGAAGGTGTCGGGCAGGGTCTCATTGGCGATATCCTCCAGCACCTTCAAGCCGTCGCCGGTGGTCACGCCGGGCAAAGGCAAGGCCGAAATCGTCGAGGAGTTCAGCTGGTTGAACTGCTCGATGGCCGCCGGCGAGGCGTTGGTCGAGATCTTCACCACCGCCGACAGCGGCACCATCTTGCCGTCGACGCTGCGAATGAAATACTCGCCAAGCTTCTCGGGGTTGTCGCGGAATTCCTGCGGCACCTGCGGGATGATGTCGTAGCTGTTGGAATCGCGGTCGAACTGCGCCACCTCGGCGCCGCCGACCAGCAGCGTCAACGTATTGCCGATATCGGCGATCGGCAGGTTCAACGCCGCCGCGCGCTCGCGGTCGATGGTGACCGTCACCTGCGGCGCGTCGTAGGCCATCGAGTTCTGCACGACGATGAAGCGGCCCGAGGCCTGCGCCTTGTTCTTGATTTTCTCGGCCTGATCGAAGACCTCCGAGGGGTCGCCGGTGGAGCGCACGACCATGGAGATCGGCAGGCCCCCGCCGGAACCC
>NZ_RZSB01000611.1:0-3688 GCF_004023285.1 Mesorhizobium sp. M2A.F.Ca.ET.067.02.1.1 | reverse complement strand
CGCCTCGGCATCGAGGTGGTGGCGCCGTCGGTGATGACCAGCTTCCGCCCGTTCGAAGTGGGTGAAAACAAGATCTTCTATTCTCTGGCGGCGCTCAAAGGCGTGGGCGAGGCGGCGGTCGAGCACATCGTCGCCGTGCGCGGCGAGAAGCCGTTCAAGAACCTTGCCGATTTTTGCGAGCGGGTCGATCCGAAGATCGTCGGCAAGCGCGTCTTCGAAAGCCTGATCATGGCCGGTGCGCTGGATTGCTTCGGCAACGACCGCGCGCAGATGATGGCTGGGGTCGAGCGGATGATGGGGCTTGCCTCGCTGGCGCAGCAGAACGCCATCTCCGGCCAGGCCGACATTTTCGGCGCATCGCTCGGCAGCCAATCGCAGGCGCTCAACCTGCCGGCGACCGACCCTTGGCTTGCAGCCGACCGGCTGCACCGCGAGTTCCAGGTGGTGGGTTTCTATCTCTCCGCGCATCCGCTGGACGAGTACAAGGCCGCGCTTCAGAAGATGCGGGTGCAGAACTGGGCGGAATTCTCGGCCGCCGTCAAACGGGGCGCGGCCGCCGGGCGGCTTGCCGGCACCGTCACCACCAAGCAGGAGCGCAAGACCCGCACCGGCAACAAGATGGGCGTGGTGCAGTTTTCCGATACGACCGGCCAGTATGAGGCGGTGCTGTTCTCGGAAGGCCTGGCGCAGTATCGCGACATGCTGGAGCCCGGCCGCTCGGTGGTGATCACCGTTTCGGCCGAAGACCGGCCGGAAGGCATCAATCTGCGCATCCAGACCGTGCAGTCGCTGGAAGACGAAGCCAGCCGCATCCAGAAGGCGCTGCGCATCTTCGTGCGTGACGCAGCACCCCTCGGCACGCTCGCCAACCAGCTTTCGGTCAAGGGCGAAGGGCAGGTGAGCTTCGTGCTGATCAAGGATGCAGGACAGGGCGAGGTCGAGATCGAGCTGCCCAGCCGCTACCGCATCTCGCCGCAAGTGGCGTCGGCAATGCGCGCGGTGCCGGGCGTGGTCGAGGTGGAGTTGGTTTAGCTCAGGGCGTTGCCGCCTCAGCCTCCGCCACTTGCGGCGTCTTCTTCTGCAAATTGAGCAGGTTGCCGGCCAGAATCAGCGCCGCGCCGCCGGCGGTGAAGATGTCGATCTGTTCGTGATAGAGCAGCCAGCCGACAAACGCCGACAGCGGCACCCGCAGGAAATCCATCGGCGAGATGAGGGTGGCGTCCGCATAGGCCAGTGCGCGCGCCATGCAGAAGTGCGACGACATGCCTGTGAAAGCGATTACCACGATCCATGGCCAGAGCGAAAGCGGCGGGTTGCGCCACTCGTAGAGCGCGGGCAGCAGGCCGAGCACCGACTGGATGATCAGCATCCAGAAGATAATGCGCACGACGCTGTCTGTCCTCGTCAGCGATTTCACCATGACCACCGAACAGCCGAAGCAGACCGCGGCGCCCAGTACGATGAGCTGCCCCGGATTGACCGAGCTGACGCCTGGACGCACGATGATGATCACCCCGATCAGGCCGAGCACGATAGCCGTCAGCCTGGGCCTGGAGAGCCGTTCGCCAAGAAAACCGACTGCGAAAACCGCGGTCCAGATCGGTGTGGTGAATTCAATGGAAATCAGCACGGCGAGTGGTATCAGCGTCAGCGCATAGAGCCACGCCGCCTGGCCGGTATAGTGGATGACATTGCGGGCGATATGCGTAAACGGGCGTTTCGTGAGCATCGCCCGGAAGCCGCCGCTTGTCATCACCAGCGGCAGCAGGATGAAGAAACCGATCACCGAGCGCAGCTCCAGCACCTGGAAGACGTTGAGATCGCTGGTCGTGGCGCGGCCGGCAACGGTCATCGCCAGGAAGGAGGCGATTGACAGCGCCATCCAGAATGCGGCTTTGGGGATCGAGGGAGCGGGTGCCATTTGGGGCTCTATCTCGCAAGCCCGGACCTGGCCTGCAACCGTTAGCGACGTTATTCCACTGGGCCAGGGATTCGTGTCAAAAAACAGTCATCGCCGCGGCGGAACCTGACGCCTGGGCATCCGTTAAGCCCACGCCTTCCGTCGGCAGGCGCCGGCCGAACCGTTTCGTACTTTTCCTGGAATTGTACTAGTGATCGCGAGAGGGGAACGCCTTGATGAAATCGACCGCTGCCTTGCTGGCCGCCGCCTGTCTTTTCTGCGCGACCGGCGCGCATGCCGACGAGGCGGCCTGCCTGCGTTCGCTGCAGGGCGAGTTTTCCGGCAAGGGAACGGTCAGGATCAGGACGAACACGCCGGTGATGAACATCAACTGCACCTTCACCTCGGACGCGACGGCGGACTCGCTGTCGCTCGACGGCACCTGCCGCGCGCTGCTGATCATGTCGCGCGAAATCCGCGCCGACCTGAAGGTCAGCGGGGCGAGCTACACCGGCACCTATATCGGCTCGCGCAGCGGACCCGCCGGGCTCAACGGAAGCCGCAAGGGCGATGCGATCGACCTCGACATCCATTGGGCGAAAGTCGTCAATGGCGACCGCGACGCGGAGCTGACGGTCGAGAAGATCGGGCCGGACAATATGCGCATGACGGTGACCGACATGGATCCGGCCACCGGCAAGATGGTGGTGACCAGCCGGATGGATCTGAAGCGCAACTGACCGTTGCTTTGACGCAATTCCGGACGGAAAACCGCTCACACTTTTCCTGGAATTGCTCGAAACCTCAATCCTCCAGCGGCTCGGGCGGATTGGCGGCACGGCCCTTGCCGAATGTATAGCCGGTCTCGACCGCTTTCCTGCCGAACTTGTCGCGCAACGTGTCCATCGCGCCTTCGGCCAGCGCGCGCTTGCGCGACTGGATGTCGACCAGGTCGGGCGGGTCGGCCTTGTCGTCATTGGAGAGATCGCTGACGCCGATGCCGAGCAGGCGGAACTTCGTGCCGTCGGCTTCGCGGCGCAACAGGTCGAGGCCGGTCTGGAAAATGCGGTCGGCAAGGCGCGTCGGATCGCCGAGCTGGCGGTTGCGGGTGCGGGTCTTGAAATCCTGGGTCTTCAGCTTCAGCACCACGGTGCGCCCCGCAATGCCGGATTTCTTCAGCCGGGCCGAGACCTTTTCCGACAGGCCGCGCAGCACCGGCACCAGTTCCGACAGGGCGCCGATGTCATTATCGAAAGTGGTTTCGGCCGACACGCTCTTGGCATCGCCGCCGGGGTCGACCGGGCGGTCGTCTTCGCCGCGCGAGAGCCGGTAGAGCCGGTCGCCCATGACGCCATAGCGGCGCATCAGGTCGCCGCGCTCCATGCGCTGCAATTGCGCGATCATGCGGATGCCGTCGCGCTCCAGCGTCGCGGCCAAAGCCTTGCCGACGCCCCAGATCAGCGTCACCGGCTGCGCGGCGAGGAAGCTTGGCGCCTCCGCTTCGCCGATCACCGAAAAGCCGCGCGGCTTGCGGAAATCCGAGGCGATCTTGGCCAGGAACTTGCAGTAGGAAAGGCCCGCCGAGACGGTGATGCCGAGTTCCTTTTCCACCGTCTGCGCGAAGCGCGCCAGCACCAGCGCCGGCGGCATGCCGTGCAGACGCTCGGTGCCGGCGAGGTCGAGAAACGCCTCGTCGATCGACAGCGGCTCGACCTGCGGCGTCAGCGCCAGCATCAACGCGCGGACCTGGCGGCCGACGCCGACATATTTCTCCATATTGGGCGGGAT
>NZ_RZSB01000610.1:0-3688 GCF_004023285.1 Mesorhizobium sp. M2A.F.Ca.ET.067.02.1.1 | reverse complement strand
ACTGTTCAGGTTGATGGTTCACCGGTGGGAAGGGACCGGGCCATGCCACGGCCTGTCCGAAAGGACGACCACGATCCACTCGGTCTCCTTCCCACCTCAACCATACACCAGAACCAACACACAGGATTCTAGGGTCTGCGCGCGTCGCTTCGCTCCTTGCTCCGCCCTAGAATGACGACTGGAAGGACGGCTTTGCCAACCACCCAGGGCACCGAAGAGCGCGGCTGGCGGCCGCGTCCACCCGCACCAACCCCGCGACCGTCCTTTTGCGCCCGTTCCGCCGTTACCCGGCGACACTTTTCCAACAAAGCGCCCTTCGTTGGAAGGATTTAACTCTACAAACCTGATAGAATTAACGGACGATAGAAGGGCAATCCAGTTTTCAGGGGTTTATGGAGCCTTTCAATGTCAATCCTTTCACGACGCATTCTGTTGCTTTCGTCGGCCGCCGCTCTTGCCGGCGCCGCCCTGCTCGGCCCTGCCAGCGCCGAGGATCTCAAGATCACCATCGGCTACCAGACGGTGGTCGAGCCTTCGAAAGTGCCGCAGGCGGACGGCGCCTATGAAAAGGCGACCAAGGCGGCGATCGACTGGCGCAAGTTCGATTCCGGCGCCGACGTCATCGCCGCGATCGCCTCCGGCTCGGTCGATATCGGCTATGTCGGCTCGAGCCCGCTGGCCGCGGCAGCCAGCCGCGAGCTACCGATCCAGACCATCTTCGTCGTCGGGCTGATCGGTCCGTCGGAGGCGCTGGTCGCCCGCAACGGCTCCGGCATCGAGAAGGTCGCGGATCTGGCCGGCAAGAAGGTCGCCGTGCCGTTCGTCTCGACCACGCATTACAGCCTGCTCGCGGCGCTGAAGCATGAGAATGTCGATCCGAAGTCGGTGCAGATCCTCAATCTGAGGCCGCCGGAGATCGCCGCCGCCTTCGCGCGCGGCGATATCGACGCGGCCTATGTCTGGGACCCGGCGCTCGGCCAGGTGAAGACGACCGGCAAGGTAGTGCTGGACTCTTCGCAAGTGGCCGCCTGGGGCGCGCCGACCTTCGACGCCTGGATCGTGCGCACCGATTTTGCCGAAAAGCACCCCGAAGCCGTGCGCGACTTTGTCAAGGTGACCGGCGAAGCCTATGCCCAGTTCCTCGCCAAGCCGGAGGCCTGGTCGGTGTCCTCGCCGGAAGCCGGCAAGATCGCCAAGCTCACCGGCGCCAAGCTGGAAGAGGTGCCGGAGCTGCTCAAGGGCTATGTCTTCCCGTCGCTCGAAGAGCAGGCTTCGGACAAGTTCCTCGGCGGCGCGACCGTCAAGGCCGTCGCGGCGACGTCCGCCTTCCTCAAGGAGCAGGGCAAGGTCGATGCCGTGCTGCCCGACTATTCGAAATATGTGACGGCGAAATATGCCAGCGAGGCGCTCGCCTCGAACTGAGCCCTGTCCACACAATTCCCGGAAGGATGACCGCCTTTCCGGGGGATTGTTCGGAAGCGCGGCCTCCTTCCCTGGCCTTGCGCTTGCCTGTCCCGGAGTCGCTTACGAGGCGCGGCTTCGGGGCAGGCCCCAGGATCCAACACCTGATCCAGCAGAGGCCCGCATGACGCATCTCACCCTCGACAAGATCAGCGTCCATTATGACGGCCAACTGGTGCCGGCGGTCGAGCGGGTTTCGCTCGACATTGCGAAGGGCGATTTCGTCGTGCTGGTCGGCCGTTCCGGCTGCGGCAAGACCTCGCTGCTCAACGTCGCCGCCGGCCTGGTCGAGCCCGCGGGCGGCCTGGCCACGGTGGGCGGCAAGCCAATCACCAGGCCCGGATCCGATCGCGCCGTGGTGTTCCAGAACGATGCGCTGTTCCCCTGGCTGACGGCGCGGGAAAATGTGGCCTTCGCGCTTAGGCTGCGCGGCGTCCCGGCCGATAGCAGAGCACGCCGCGCCGACGAATTGCTGTCGCTGGTCAAGCTCGCCGACGCCGGCGACAAGCGGATCTGGGAGCTTTCCGGCGGCATGCGCCAGCGCGTCGGCCTTGCCCGAGCCTTGGCCGCAGAACCCGAATTCCTTCTGCTCGACGAACCGCTCGGCGCGCTCGACGCGCTGACGCGTGAGCGCATGCAGACGACGCTGCTCGACCTGTGGGCAGCGGCCCAAGTCGGCGTGCTGATGGTGACGCACGGCATCGAGGAGGCGCTGGTGCTGGCGACCCGCATCGTCGTGTTGGCGCCCGGTCCAGGGCACGTGGTGCGGACTTTCGAAACGAATTTCGGCCGCCGCTACGCCGCCGGCGAGCCGATCCGCGCGATCAAGGCCGATGCCGGCTTCGCCGCGGCCCGCGCGGATCTGACCGACTCGATCTTCGAAGGAGAGGCGGCATGAGCGTGAGCACTTACAGCGAAAGGCCCGCCGCGAAGGCCGGCGAGACCGACGGGCTTTCCGTGCCATGGTCGCGGCCGCGGCCAAGACGGGCGGTAATTTCAGCCAGGCTGGTCAGCGCGATCACCATCCTCGTGCTGCTCGCTGCCTGGACGGCGGCGTCCTCGCTGCAGCTGGTGTCGCCGGTTTTCCTGCCCTCGCCCGGCGCGGTCTGGGCAAAGTTCGTCATCGTTGTCCGCGACGGTTTCGTCGATGCCACATTGCTCCAGCACATCCTCGCGTCGCTCTGGCGTGTGTTTGCGGCGCTGATCGCGGCCATCCTCGTCGGCGTGCCGGTCGGCCTCGCCATCGGTATCAGCCGGATCGGGCGCGGCGTGTTCGACCCGCTGCTCGAATTCCTGCGTCCGATTCCGCCGCTCGCCTATCTGCCGCTGATCATCATCTGGTTCGGCATCGGCGAGCCGTCGAAGATCCTGGTGATCGCCATCGCCATGCTGGCGCCGGTGGCGCTGTCGACCGCCGCCGGCGTGCGCGGCGTTTCGCGCGAGCGTGTCGACGCGGCGCGGTCGCTCGGCGCCACGCGCGCCCAGGTCATCCGCCACGTGATCCTGCCCAGCGCCCTGCCTTCGATCCTCACCGGCCTGCGCATCGCGCTCGGCGCCGGTTGGTCGACGCTGGTCGCAGCCGAGCTGGTCGCGGCGACGCGGGGGCTCGGCTTCATGATCCAGTCGGCGGCGCAATTCCTGGTCACCGACGTGGTGGTGATGGGCATACTGGTGATCGCGATCATCGCTTTTGCGCTCGAATTCGTCATCCGCCGGATCGAGCGGGTGCTGGTGCCCTGGGCGGGACGGGAATGAGCTCAAGCGAAGGAGAAGGACGATAACCCATTCCACCGCAGTGCTGTTTGCGCATGTCGGCACATGGCTGTTGCGTCTGCCGCCGAGCGACAAACAGCAGGCAGACGAACCGAATTCGCCGACGCCGGTGCTGCTTGCCGGCGACCGCGATCGCCTGCCGCCGCGCGACGAGAGCTTCTACTGGGTCTGGCAGTACTGGTCGCAATGATCGGGAAGTGGGGGACGCCAGCGCTGGCGACTTCGTCATCCTAATGTCTGCGCCGCGTCGATTGGTTGAAGCCGCCCTCCCAACCTCGTCATTCTATGGCGGAGCAAGGAGCGAAGCGACGCGGCGCAGACCCTGGGATCCTGTGTGTTGGTTCTGGTGTATGGTTGAGGTGGGAAGGAGACCGAGTGGATCGTGGTCGTCCTTTCGGACAGGCCGTGGCATGGCCCGGTCCCTTCCCACCGGTGAACCATCAACCTGAACAGT
>NZ_RZSB01000060.1:0-14765 GCF_004023285.1 Mesorhizobium sp. M2A.F.Ca.ET.067.02.1.1 | reverse complement strand
AATTCCAGACCGTCGGGGGATTGATTGGAATTCTGGAGCGGCTGGTAGGAGGGCCTTCCTAATGCCGATTGTTCCAAAGGACGTTATCTTCCTGCCCGAATCCACAGCGGAATATCCAGACCGCTGGGTCGCGATGAACGTCTTTTCCCGCACCGCCTTGGGAATTAGCAGTGATGTCTTTCGCCTGTTGGGTACACCGAGCTTGGCTGAGATAAGCAGCGATGGTTTGTATCGATGCTGGAAGATCGAATACTTTTCTAACGAGGGTGGGCTGCTCGCCGATCCCAGCCGGTTTCGTCGCGACCTTCGCCAATGGCAAGAGCTGAATCTTCATCACCATGGCTTGCTCGCTGAGCTAAGGAAACATTACATCGTTATCGACAACGAAGCGGATTACCGTAAACGTTTTCAACCGAAACGCCACATCCTAGATCATCAAAACTTTGGCAATTTTCATCAGCAGCATGGTCAGTACATGGCGCTGATTCGCAGGGAAGACCCCGCTATTTGGTGGATCCGGCAGAAATTCCAGCCTAATCAGGTGTCGGTCCGACGCGATACGCTTTATAACGCGATACAAAATGCGTTTCTTGAGCAATACACCAAAGAGCGCATCACCAAGGGAATGTCGGTCGTTGACCTCGGCTGCGGAACGGGCGTCTATTCGAATCTGATGGCCAGCCGAGGCGCGAGCGTTTTGGGCGTCGACCCAAGCGACAAATATCTCGCAGTCGCGCGCAAGCACGCCCGAGACGGCGTTCGGTTTGAGCAGATGCATATCGGTCAGCAGGGTGGGCTCGACGGTATTCCGAGCGGCTCGGCTGACATCGTGTTCATGAGCGATTCGCTCCTCTTCTACTACGTTCCGCTCTTCCCTGGTCAGATAGCCGATATCGGCATCCTTCTTGCCGACATTAGGCGAATCCTGAAGCCCGATGGCGCATTCGTCAGCGTTGAACCGCATGGGGTCTTCTTTTTAATGCCGTGGCTCGGTGCTGAAGATCGGCCGTTCGTCGTCCTGACGGAGTATCTCAGAAAATCCTTCGGAGTCGTGCCGCCTTTGTCCTGGCTAATCCGAACGGTTTCGCAAGCGGGTTTCGTTGTTGGCGATATGCGGGAGCTTACTCCGGCTAGCTATTTCGCTGAAATCGATCCGCGCGCTTACAACCTTGCAAGTGAGTTTCCGCTTTGGCATCTACTTGAGTTTAGGCCGCTTCGCTGATGGATCACTCATCCTCGAAATATATGTTGCAGACGATCGAGCCCGGGGGATTTCATTCAGACCATGCCGGCATTCGTTCTGCTCATTTCCCGGGTTTTCTTTCTTGGCGTTGAGACCTGGGTCGGCTGTCGTAACGATCTCCGATGCGATGCCGTTGCCGATCAGGTTTATGGCGCATGAAGCAGAGATGAGCGATCCACAATCCACATTGGCTCGAGTCATGCGCGGTTGGTTGAGCTACTCCCCCATCTTCGGACAGATTTCTGGGTGGTTTAAGCTACTCTTCGCGCCTGCTGATCGGTTTCGATGCTGTTGAAGTAGACCACGGCGGGCGGCTGTCCGCCATAGGCTGCGTGAGGCCGCTGGTAGTTGTACAACACGACGACACAACGCCCACGTGATCGCGGAGCACGAGCTTTTTTACCCTTGGCATCCTTGGGCCGGGAGCCTGGCCCATATTCATGAGGTGGTCGAGAAGGCTGGTAGAGAGGTTTTCCGTTGCAGCCTCTCTGGTCGGGGATCCGATCGGTGGCTGGAGATTCCAGCCTGGATGTTTGATCGGGCGGCTAGTGCCGCCTGGCAGGTTGGCGCCGCTCCCCATGTCGATATTGCTGCGCTACGCGCGTTGGCGGCGCTGCTGCAGGATATAACACCCACTTCGGGCACCCCATCGCAAAGGCGAGATTCGAGCGCAGCATTGGGCTCTCACGACGCGAATCGGGGAGGTGTCCATGCCGCGCCAGCTCACCACGTATCAGTTCGATCTGTTCTCCAATCCGCACGATGTCGAGACGCCGCAGCCGCCGCAATGGCAGACGCTGCCCGCCGAGACGCGCCGGACGCTGACGAAGCTGATGGTCCGCCTGATCCTCGACCACGCCGACGGCGACCTCGCTCGGGAACGACAGGAGGCGCGTCATGATGTCTGAGAAGATCAGGCCGCACCATCTGGAGCGCAAGGCGATCCTGTATGTTCGGCAATCCTCGGCCCATCAGGTCCTCCACAATCGAGAGCAGCGCCCTGCAATATGCGATGCGCGATCGCCTGACGGCGCTTGGCTGGTCTCGCATCGAGACGGTCGACAAAGACCTCGGTCGCTCGGCGGCCGGCGGCGTCACACGTGCCGGATTCGACCGGATGGTAGCCGAAGTCTGCCTCGGCAAGGTCGGTGCGGTCGCGGCGCGGGAAGTATCGCGTTTCGCCCGCAACAGCCGTGACTGGCAGCAGCTCATCGAGATGTGCCGCGTCGTCGATACCGTGCCGGTTGATCAGGAGACGGTCTATGCGCCGCGTCAGGGGAATGACCGGCTGCTGCTGGGATTGAAAGGCAGTCTCAACGAGTACGAACTCGATCTTCTGCGTCAGCGTTCCCTGTCGGCACGCTACGAGAAGGCCCGGCGCGGCGAGCTCATTGTCACGGCCCCGGTCGGCTTCGTGAAGGTCGGCGACAGGCTTGAGAAGGATCCCGATCGCCGTGTCCAGGACGCCATCATTCTCGTCTTCGACAAGGTGGCCGAACTCGGCAGCGCCCGGCAGGCGCTGCTCTGGTTCCTCGAGCATGGGCTGGATTTGCCAGCCAAGCGCAACAACGGTGACGTGGTCTGGCGTCGGCCAAATTATGCGACCATCCACCGGATGATCGAGAACCCGATCTACGGCGGCGCCTACGCCTATGGTAAGAGTCGTGTCGCGACCGGATATGATGCAGCGGGAGTGATCCGACCCAGCAGCCGCCGCAAGGCGCGAGCCGAGTGGCTGGCTCTGATCCCGGATGTTCATGAGGGTTATGTCAGTTGGGAACGGGCGGAGGCGATCCGCAAGATGGTGAGCGACAACGTGCCCACGGGCCGGCATCACGGAGCGCCCAAGCACGGCGACGCTCTGCTCGCCGGCCTTGTCCGCTGTCGGCGCTGTGGACGCAAGCTGACGGTCCGCTACACAGGGACCAGACATAACATTCCGCGCTATTCGTGTTGGCGGGGCTTGCTCGACAATGGCGAGCGGCGCTGCATCGCATTCGGAGGATTGCGCGTCGACGACGCCATCGAGGAAGCTCTTCTGCGGGTTGTCGAGCCGGGAGCGATTACCGCGGCCGTCGAGGCCAAAGCACAAGCGGCCAGTCGCCGCGATCAGGTTCGTGATGCGCTGGTGCGCGATCTCGAGGCGGCACGCTACAGCGCTGATCGGGCATTCCGGCAGTACGACGCCATCGATCCGCAGAACCGGCTGGTCGCGGCGGAACTGGAGTTGCGATGGAACCGGGCGCTCGCGCGTGTTGGCGAGATAGAGAGCAGGATTGCCGCGCACGATGGCTCGACATCGGAGCCATCACTTCTGTCGCCAATACACGTCGCCGCGCTCACCGCCGATCTCAAGACTGTCTGGTCGGCGCCGACGAACCGACGCGAGGCTCAAGAAGCGCATCGTGCGCACCGTCATCCACGAAGTGGTCGCCGATATCGATGAAGAAGCCTCAGAGATTGTTCTCCTGATCCATTGGATTGGCGGCGTCCACACCGAACTTCGCCTGCCGAGGAGGCGGCGCGGCCAGCGCAACAGCACTTCGGCCGACATCCTGGCCGCCGTCCGGCAACTGGTTCTCATCGCCAATGATGACCTGATTGCAGGCATCCTCAACCGGAACGGCCTAGTGACCGGCCACGGCAATCGCTGGACACGGGAGCGGGTCACTGCGCTCAGGTCGCATCACAAGATTCCGGTATTCCGGCCGGTGCCAGACGGGAATGAGCCATGGCTTAATCTGAACAAGGCGGCGCGTTTGCTCGGCATTGCACCGAAGACGCTCAGGCTAGCCGCCGAAGCATTCGAGATCGAAGGTGTTCATCCCCTGCCGGATGGCCCGTGGATCTTCAGCCGATCAACGCTCGGCGAACCGGTGGCTCAGAGCATTGTTTGGCGTGCGAGGCAGAACCCAAAATACCCCACAGGATCGCACCCTGATCAGCAAAACCTATTCGCTTCAACAACATAGACAGATGGGTGTTATGAAACAGTCCAGCGACCGACGCCTGCCTTGGCCTGCGACCCAGTCTCCCAGGCGTGCAGGTAGACGCATTCATACTTCAGCGACCGCCACAGGCGCTCGATGAAGATGTTATCGAGACAGCGTCCCTTGCGTCCATGGAGATCCGGGTCCCGACCCGCTTCAGCCGGTCGGTCCAGGCGAAGGATGTGAACTGCGAGCCCTGATCGGTATTCATGATCTCGGGCGGGCCGAAGCGGTGGATTGCCTCGTTCAGGGCCTCGACGCAGAAGTCGGCCTCCAGCGTGTTCGAGATGCGCCAGGCCAGTACCTTGCGGGTGAACCAGTCCATGATCGCGACCAGATAGAGGAAGCCTCTGCGCATCGGCAGGTAAGTGATGTCGGCGCACCAGACCTGATTGGGCCGCTCGACCCGCAGCCCGCCCAGCAGATAGGGATAGGTCTTGTGTCCCTTCGCGGGCCTGCTGGTGTCCGGCTTCTGGAAGATCGGCATCAGGCACATAAGCCGCATCAACCGCCGGATGCGCTTGACGTTCACGGCATGGCCCTCATTCCGCAGGTGCCAGGTCATTTGCTGCACGCCGTAGAAGGGCGTATCCAGGAACTGCTTGTCGATCAGCAGCATGAGGGCGAGGTTCATTTCTGCCTCACCCTGCGGCTCGTAATAGAACGAGGACCGCGAGATCGACAGCAGGCGGCACTGCGCGCCCACCGACAGCACGGGATGGTTCCGCTCGATCATCCCACGTCTCATTTCCCGCCCCAAGGCTTGAGCTTTCGTGACAAAAAATCGTTGGCGACGGCCAGCTCTCCGATCTTCGCATGCAAGGAACGCACGGTGTCCTCGTCGACCTCAGCGGTCTTCTTCGTGCCCCGCTCGAAGATGTCCGCCGCCCCGTCAAGCAGCGCCTTCTTCCACTGGTGGATCATCGTCGGATGCACGCCATAATCCGCGGCCAACTCCGACACGGTGCGCTCGCCCTTCACGGCCTCTAGCGCCACGCGAGCCTTGAAGCCCGCGTCATGATTCCTGCGTTTGCGCATATTCTGATCTCCTCGTCCTTGGAGATCAGCAGACGGTCGTAGCTTCCGTCACTGTCCGATTTTCGGGGAGGCGCTCAGGTCGTGAGGCCACCCTTGAAGCTTCTTCTCTGCCATTTGCTGGCGCAGGGGATCCGCATCGTAAGCCGCTTCGGCCATGACGCTGCGGCTCTGCGTTGGCCACCCGTTAGGGTTGAAGCTCACGGAGCACGCAAGGACTCGGACAGCCATGTGGATCTTGGTGCTCAGGCACACGCGAACGGCCACGGGCATGACCTTCCGCGCCCCCTTTCGCCCCTGGAAAGCGTGCTGGTGCGCGCGGGTGGACAACTTCTCTTCCCTGCCCCGGTCCGTTGCATCAGAAAACGGAGTTGGCGGTGATCAAATGAGCAGAGCATCACACAGCCGGCCACCGCCAACATAAATGTGGCAATAGCGGATGAGCGAAAATCCACACTCTCTGTTGAGTGCGAGAACCAACGGAAGATGAAGCGGCGTAGCCCGTGAGCCAGGTGGTCCTTAGGATGTTTGTGGGGACAGAGTTGCTGAGGCTTAAGTGGGCGAGTTGGCCGCAAAGCCTCCCGCCCAGCAACACCAAAGGGAGGACTAGATGCGAATTGCCAATGCCGCATTCATATTCGCAGCCAGTCCTGCTGCAGCTGGCGAACGGATGGGACCCCCCAAAAAGTCCAGAACACAAAAACAATCACCATAGGCGCTCAGTTGCCGCATCGCCGTCAAACGGGGACACGAAGTGTTCGAGATAATTCATTGGAAGCCTCCGGCTTTCCGTAAGCATCGGTATAGCTGCCGTCGCGGATGCGCCGAAGGATATCGTCCTCCTTCTTCTCCTGCGCGTGCACAGCTTCGAGAAGATCGGCAGCGATGGCCTGCGGGAACGCCACCACTCCATCTGCGTCGCCCACGACGATATCACCAGGCCCGACAACGAGCCCCCCGATCGACACACTCACGTTAATGTCTCCGGGGCCGTTCTTATATGGGCCGCGGTGGATGGCTGCGCATGCGAAGCAGGGAAATTCCGATTTGGCGAGCGCACCTGCATCGCGAACTGCACCGTTAATCACGAAGCCGGCCGCACCTCGCTTTTCGGCGAGTGTGGTCAAAATTTCGCCAACCAAGGCACGGTTGATCTCCCCGTCTCCATCGACTACAACCACGTCACCGGGACGGACGAGCTGAAGAGCCTTGTGGATGAGGAGGTTGTCGCCAGCGGCCACTCGAACGGTCAGGGCCGTCCCTGCCATCGCACCATTCACCTTGTGAAAGGGCCGAAGACCGATCGCTCCGGGCAGCCGGTGCAGATTGTCACTGATGATAGCGGTGGAACTCTTGCGGAAAGCGCTGACGACCGCCTCGTCTGCTTGTTGCGCACTTGGAAGTACTGTGTTCCCAATCATTGACAAAACCTCATGAGTTGACGCTTTTAGGCACGTCGGCTTCAAAAAGAGCTCTACATGCGTCAACAATGGCTTTGCTGCCTTCTTCCACCGCCTCCATCGAGGCGGCAAAGGAAAGACGCAGATATGGAGACAGACCGTAGGCTGAGCCATCGAGGACCGCGACCTTCGCCCATTCCAGAAAGTACAGGGCTACATCAAGATCCGTCTTGATCTCCTTGCCTCCGGGCGCTCGCCGGCCGATCAACTTGGCGACGGAGGTGTATAGATAGAAAGCGCCAGCGGGAGGCCGCGCTTCGAGACCGGGAGCATCGGAGAGGATTTCGACCATCCGATCGCGGCGAGCGCGATACATGTCCACAGCAGCCGCAACGCACGACTGATTGCCCGTTAAGGCAGCGACTGCCGCAGCTTGGCCGATAGAACTTGCGCAAGTGGTGCTCTGGCCGATCAACTTGACAATGACATCGATCAGCTCTTTCGGCCCGACGGCATAGCCAACGCGCCAACCGGTCATGGCATAAGCTTTTGACATCCCATTGATGATCAGCGCACGCTGGAAAAGGTAAGGCGCGACCTCGATCAGGCTGGGCGCACGAGTACCTTCGTAGCACAGATACTCATAGATCTCGTCCGTCATGACCCAGACATGGGGATTGCTACGCAGTACCTCCCCGAGCCCAGCAAGCTCTTGCGCAGAATACACCGCTCCCGTCGGGTTGTTCGGCGTATTTAGGACCAGCCACCGAGTTCTCGGCGTAACCGCCGCCTTGAGAACTGCCGGCGCTAGCTTGAATTCGACATCCTCACCGCAGGTCACGATTACCGGGCGGCCACCATGAAGACTGACGATATCCGGATACGACACCCAGTAGGGCGCAGGTACGATAACTTCATCGCCAGCGTTCAACGTCGCGGCGAAAGCTTCGAAAATGAGCTGCTTGGCGCCGCAGCCGACCACTACATTCTCGGCTTTACAAGGGATCTCCTTTTCCCGCACTAGGCTATCGGCGATGGCTGCGCGAAGCGTAGAGGTGCCGGCAGAAGCAGTATAATGCGTGTCGCCTCCGCGCATTGCTGCGAGTGCATCATCAATAATGTGAGATGGTGTGGCAATGTCAGGTTCACCAATAGTGAAATCTATGATCCTTTGACCTGAGGCCCGAAGCTCGGACACCATCTTCTTCGCCGCGATACTCGCGGAAGGCTTTAGAGCAACTGCTCGGCGTGAAATTTGAAGGGACATTTATGCTTACCACAGATGGACCTTGGCCGCACAACGACTCTAAGATGAGCTGGGTTATGAAAAAAGCGATTAATTGTTATGTGGTTGCATCTACTTGTGGAATGTTAGCCACATTTGACCTGACTGCGGGCCCTCACAGGTTTATGCAAATGCGGCAAGAGAGCAGCATAAATAGTCGACCGAACATTCGAGCAAGCGATCAAAATCCAGTATTTTTTATCGCTTTTCGCGGGGTCCTTTCCCGCCTAGCGTGACCGCGCAAAAAATGCCGAATGTTACCCATGTCTTTTAAGCCTCCGGCGAGCTAACTTACACGAGCACAGAGCAGTCGCTGCTTAGGTTTTCCGACGAGCAATAAAGAAGAAAGAAAGAAGGGAGAGATGAATATAGACTCTACGCCGCTTTTCGGCGCCAAAGAAGGTGAAACTCTGCCGCCGGGTGGCGCGGCGTACTTGACCTGGTCGCCGGAACAGATGGCCATTGGCTTCCGCTCACTGGAGAAGATCAATCCAGTCCACGTTGTGCGTCACGGCACGCATGTCCGTCCTTTAGCTCGGGCCGACCAGCAAATCTCGCCAAGCTGGAATTGGAAAGGCCAAGAGATGACCGTGGATCGGTATATGGACACTTACCGGAGCTCGGGCGGCATTGTTCTCAAAGATGGTAAGGTAGTCTTGGAGCGCTATGGACTCGGTCGCACGGAAAAAGATGCTTGGCTCCTAACGTCCGCGACGAAATGTTATACAGCGACTCTTGTGGGCGCCGCGATCAAAGATGGCTACATCAAAAGCGTCGATGCGCTCGTCACTGACTACATCCCCGCGCTCAAAGGCAGCGCCTACGATAATGTGACGATCCGCCATCTGTTGACATTTACGTCGGGCGTCAGGTGGATCGAAGACGTCGATGGAGATTACACCCATCCGGATGCCAACTTTTTGTCCTATTGGGCACCAGTGCTCGACACTAATGTGGATTGCATTGTCTCTTACATGCGCCGTCTGCCTCGAGCCAATCCGCCGGGCACTATGTACAACTACACCGATGGCGACGCCCACTTGGCCGGGATTGTGATCTCCAGCGCGGTCGGAAAGCCGCTATCGGAGTACCTCTCCGAAAAAATCTGGCAACCTTATGGGATGGAAGCGGACGCATACTGGCAGTTGGATGCGAGCGGCAACGAGCAAGCAGGAGGGTTTCTCTCGGTAACCCTGCGCGATCAAGCCCGCTTCGGCCAGTTCATTCTGGAGGGCGGCAAAGCCGGCGCCGTCCAGGTCGTGCCGCCAGACTTCCTGGCCGCAGCAACGAGCGTCCAAGTCAATTTTGTCCCCGGTGCAAGTTCGGACGCTCCGCTAGGCAAGGGTTTTATTAACTGGAGTATCTACAAGGACTATTATGTAGGTTCAGGCGGTGCTGGGCAGAGGACCTTCGTTTATCCGAAGGACAAGCTGGTGATCGCCATCAACTCCGCATGGCCCTATGTCAACCGCTTTGCGGCAGCGCCTGACCAAAAAACTGCAGTTCTTCCTGTTTCCGATCATGAGCCGGCTTTGAATGCCTTTGCCGAAGCCCTGCGCACTGCGGCAGTGTCGCAGCGCTGAGCAAGATGAGCTGATCGTTCGAGATCTAGGCCGAAGCCTCGGCGAGCGAGTGAGCGACCAGGGCTTTGACGAAAAAACAACACCAACCTAATCAAGGTCGGAAGATGCTGGGTCTTAGTCAGCAAGCCAACAAGGGGGTAATCTATGGCCTTTCCTAATTTGTCGCCTTACGTGATCATCGGCGGTGGCATCCATGGCCTGTCCACCGCTTACCATCTGGCTCTGGCCGTCAAGAAAGCGGGCAAGGGTTCGGGCACGGACATTCTTGTGACGATAAGAGCGGTGTGGCGGCGGGAGCATCCGGCATTGCCTGCGGCGTTGTCCGGAACAATTACTTTCAGGCGATGCGCGAACTCATGGCACACTCAGTTAGCGTTTGGGAGAGTGACCCAGAAGCCTACCAGCACAATCCAGTCGGCTACATGCAGATCAGCTCGGAAACGATGCATGAAGACGTTCGCAGTATCTATGAGCAGCAAAAGGCAATCGGCTATACCTCTGTCTCGTAGAAGGCAAAGCTGAGTGCGACTCCTACATGAAAGACCTATTTTCGGATTGGCAGGCAAAGAACATCACGTCCGTCCTTCACGAAAAGAAGGGCGGCTACGCCCATAGTGCTGCAGCAATCTACGAGCTGGCAAAAAAGGCAGAAACCGAAGGTGTCTGTATCCTGACCGGAGTTACTGTGACCGGCATGACCTTCGCAAGCGGATCAACCTCTGCGGTGACCGGCATCGACACCGATCGAGGCGCCGGCCCGTGGGTACGTGATGGTGATGATCAAGGGCAAGGATGGCGAACTCCATGACGAGATTCACGTTGAGACGGATGCTCCGCTCTACTCCACTGTCGACGGAAGTCTGATCACCGACATCGCACGACCCGATATTTGGCGGTTTTCTTATCTACCCTGACGCGAATCCTACACACTAGCTCCTGGCGCTGGCCGAGGTTAGTGCCCGGGTCGACCCGGAAAAGAGGGCTACTTCTAGTAAAGTAAGGAAGTCATGAAGAAAGATATTTTAAAAGTCTCGGGCCGGTCGTTATTGGCCGATCTCCCAAAATGTACCTGAAGCATCTAAGCGCTAACTTTCGGCGATGCTGGCAAAAGCGCCGAGGACCCAATAACCGCTGTCCTTAAGACCGGTTTGAGGAGACTCTAATGCCGCATGGGAAATAAATTGCCCGTTGGATCGGATGACCAGGAAAGCCGGACACTACAGTCCAAGTTGACAGACATCGTTGATGGCCGGGGCCAAGGAGAACTCGACAGAACTACATCAACTGAAAATGCATCGTCAGTCACAAGAAATAGGGGAAAGGGTTAAAGTCATGAGCAAGAACTATCGCATTCTCGACCTGATCCGGCGCAATCGTTCGCCGCTTGAAAATCACCTCATCGATGGTCTCGTCGACGGTCGTGTCAGCCGCCGCGACTTTGTCCGCCACGGCAGCCTGCTCGGCCTGTCACTACCGCTGCTGGGCGGCATCACCACGGCTGCCGGCTTCGGCGGCATGCCGTCGCCGGCCCGCGCCCAAGGCGCCCCCGGTGCCACAATCCGCGTTGCCTGCAACGCGCCGTCAGCAGCCATCGACCCGATCACCATCGCAGACTCTGGCGGCGTCCTGCTCCTGCCTCAGGTCGGCGAGTACCTCTGCGTCGACGGGCCGGATCTCATGCTGAAGCCGGCCCTGGCGGAAAGCTGGAAGCCGAATACGGATGGCACGTTGTGGACCTTCAAGCTGCGCAAAGGTGTCAAATTCCACAGCGGCGGCGAGATGAAGGCCGACGACGTGGTGGCCACCTTCAATCGGCTCGCCGACCCGGCCGGTTCGTCCAATGCGCTAGCTATTTTCAAGGGCGTCCTGCAGAAGGGTGCGATCAAGAAAGTTGATGACTACACCGTGGAATTCTACCTTGATGCGCCCAACGGCAACTTCCCCTACATGGTGTCATCGGACAACTACAACGCCATCATTCTGCCTGCAAGCTACAAGGGTGACTACGAAAAGAGCTTCGACGGCACCGGGCCGTTCAAGCTGGATACGTACACGGCCAAGGTCGGCGCTTCCTTCGTGCGCAACGAGGACTACTGGGGGCCGAAGGCGTTGCCTGATCGTACAGAGTTCACGTTCTTCGACGACATCCAGCCGCAGATCCTGGCCCTGCAGGGCGGTCAGGTAGACATCGTTAATCAGCTATCGGGTCTGACGGGCATTGGCCTGCTCAACGATCCGAATGTGAACATCATCGGCCTGAAGTCGACGTTGAATCGGCAATTGCATATGCGCTGCGACGCCGACCCGTTCAAGGATCCGCGCGTGCGCCGCGCGATTGCGCTCACAATCGATCGCGACAAGGTAGTTGCCGGCCTGATGAAAGGGCGTGCACTTCTAGGCAACGACAGCCCGTTCGCGCCTGCCTATCCTTCAACCGATACGAGCGTGCCGCAGCGCAAGCAGGACATTGCGCAGGCCAAGCAGCTGATGGAAGCTGCCGGCGCCGGCAAAGGCTTTAGGGTGACCCTGGCCACCTTGCGCCCTCAAGAAATTCCGGCATACGCCCAGCTCATCCAGAATTGGGTTAAGGAAATCGGTGTCGAACTTGATCTCAACATCCTCGATGAAGGCGCATATTACGGAGACGCGGTATTCGGCAATTCAACCTGGCTGGATTCGGTGATGGGCATCACCGGCTATGGTCACCGCGGTGTGCCGAACGTGTTCCTTACAGCCCCCCTGAAGAGCGATGGCGCCTGGAACGCGGCGCACTTCAAGAACAAGGACTACGACGCACTGGCAAACAGTTACGTCGCGGCGCTTGACCTTGAGGCTCAGAAGGCAGTGGCCGGCAACATCCAGAAGCTGCTACTTGACGAAACGCCTATCATCTTCAGCTATTTCGCCGATTACCTGACAGGCACGGCGAAGGGCGTGGCTGGGGTGCAGCCGTCCGCCATGGGGCAGCTGTTCCTCGAAAACGCATCGAAGGCCTAAGCGGAAAAGGCAAAACCAATCTTCTAACAGCCAGTTCCCGCATGGGGGCTGGCTTCACAAGGAGTCCTAGCCATTCTCTCCTTCCTTACCAGGCGTGTCTCGCTGTCGCTCGTAACGCTGTTCCTGCTCAGCATCATGGTGTTCATAGGTGGTCAGGTGCTGCCCGGCAATGTCGGGCGCGCCATACTTGGGCCGTTCGCCGACCAGCGCGCCGTCGACACGCTCAACCATTCGCTCGGCGTCGACCGCCCGCTGCTCACTCAATATGCGAGCTGGATCTGGAATTTCCTGCATAGCGACATGGGCACGTCCTATATATTCCGCGCTCCGGTTGCACCTTTCGTCATCGACGCGCTCGGCAGTTCGATCAAGCTGGCGCTGGTCGCTTTCGTGCTGGTCGTGCCGATCGGCATTTTCGGCGGCGTCATCGCCGCGCTCAACCTCAACCGGCCGCTCGACCGCATCATCAGCCTCGGCGGGCTGTCGGTGACGGTGTTGCCGGAATTCGTCACCGGCATCATCCTGATCCTGATCTTCGGCGTCTGGCTGCGCTGGCTGCCGATCGCCGCCGCCTGGCCGAAGGGCGCCGGCTTCCTCACGCAGCTCTATTATCTCATCCTGCCGTCGCTGCCGCTGTTTTTGGTGCTGTTCGGCTACATTGCCCGCATGGCGCGCTCCGGCATGATCGAGGCGCTCGATTCCGACTATACGCGCACCGCGGTGCTGAAAGGCCTGCCGTGGCGCACGGTAATCTGGCGCCATGTGCTGCGCAACGCACTTTTGCCGACCATCACCGTCATCGCGACGCAGACCGGCTATCTCATCGGCGGCCTGGTGGTGATCGAAACGCTGTTCCGCTACCAGGGCATCGGCTCGCTGATCTTCACCGCCGCGCGCGGCAAGGATTTCCCGATGCTGGAAGCCGGCATCCTCACCATCGGCATCGTCTATGCGGTGGCGACATTGATCGCCGATTTCCTCTATTCCGTGCTCAATCCGCGAATCCGGCTGGGGGCAGAGCAATGAGCGCAAGCGACACTCCCGTCAGCATGCCGGCGGCACCCGACACGACAAGGCGCAGTCCCTGGGGCGAAGTGCTGCATTCGCTCCTGCGTTCCGGCACGTTCCTCACAGGGCTCGGTATAGTCGTCTTCTGGGTCGTCTGCGCGCTGTTCGGCGAACATCTGGTGCCCTACGATCCCCTTGCCGACGACGTCATCAACGCGCTGGCACCGCCATCGGCCGAGCACTGGTTTGGCACCGACCAGATCGGCCGCGACGTCTTCTCGCGAGTCATCGTCGGCTCGCGCGATATCCTGACGGTGGCGCCACTGGCGACCATTCTGGCGACCATCGCCGGCACCGCACTCGGCCTCGTCATCGGCTATTTCCGCGGCATCGTCGACGACGTCATCAGCCGCGTGCTCGAAGCCTTCATGGCGATCCCGGTGGTCATCATCGCGCTGCTCGCCATCGTCGCGCTCGGCACCTCGAAGGTCACCGTCATCGTCGTCATAGGCTTGAGCTTCGCGCCGATCATCGCCCGTACGGTGCGCTCGGCAGTGCTGGCCGAACGCGAGCTCGACTATGTCGCGGCGGCAAAGCTGCGCCACGAGGGCGCGATGCATACGATGTTCGTCGAGATCCTGCCCAACGTCATCCCGCCTATCCTGGTCGAGACGACGGTACGGCTGGGCTACGCCATCTTCGCGGTGGCGACGCTGTCCTTCATGGGCTTCGGCATCCAGCCGCCCTCGCCCGACTGGGGCCTGTCGATCTCCTCGAATTACGGCATGATCGGCGGCGGCTTCTGGTGGACGGTGCTGTTCGACGCGCTCGCCATCGCCTTGCTGGTGATCGGCGTCAACCTGGCGGCCGACGGCTTGCATGGAGCGTTCAATGACTGACAAGAACGCGCTCGAACTGAAGGACCTTTCCGTCGCCTATCGCGTTGGCCGCCGCAACCGCGCGGTGCTGCGCAACGTCAACCTGACCATCAAGGCCGGCGAGGCCTACGGACTGGTCGGCGAATCCGGCTGCGGCAAGTCCACAGTGGCGCTGTCGGTGGTGCGCTATTTGCCGCGCAACGGCTCGATCACCGGCGGCTCGATCGCGCTCGACGGCAAGGATGTAATGAGGCTCGACGCCGAGGCGCTCAGGCGCGCCCGCGCGGAAAGTGTCTCCATGGTCTATCAGGACCCGGGCAAGGCGCTGAACCCGTCGCTGCGCATC
>NZ_RZSB01000609.1:0-3691 GCF_004023285.1 Mesorhizobium sp. M2A.F.Ca.ET.067.02.1.1 | reverse complement strand
GAGTTGGACAATCGGTAACGCCGCGTCGGGGTGTTTTGCTGGCGCTGTCGGTGGTTGCTCCCGCGCTTGTTCTTTCGGCCTGCATGTCATCCGAGAAGGACGTCAACCTGGCGACCTATGTCGATCAGACCGAGCCGGCCGACGTCCTCTACAACCAGGGCCTGGCCAATATGAATGCCGGCCGCCTCGACGAGGCGAGCAAGAAGTTCGATGCGGTCGATCGCCAGCATCCCTATTCGGAATTCGCTCGCAAATCGATGGTGATGGGGGCTTTCGCCGATTACCGCGCCGGCAATTATGACGAAGCGATCGGCACCGCGAAGCGCTACCTGACGCTTTATCCGTCGACCGACGACGCGGCTTACGCGCAGTATATCATCGGCCTGAGCTATTACCGGCAGATCAAGGACGTCACCCAGGATCAGAAGGAGGCGCGTCAGACCATCCAGACCATGCAGGATCTGGTGACGCGCTGGCCGAATTCCGAATATGTCCCCGACGCCAAGGACAAGATCCGTTTCGCCAACGACCAGCTTGCCGGCAAGGAGATGCAGGTCGGCCGCTATTATCTCGAACGCCGCGAATACATCGCCGCCGTGAAGCGCTTCCGCACCGTGGTCGAGACCTATTCCAACACCCGCCATGTCGAGGAGGCGCTCGCGCGCCTGACCGAGTCCTATTATGCCATGGGCTTGACCTCGGAAGCGCAGACGGCCGCGGCGGTGCTCGGCACCAACTATCCGGACAGCCAGTGGTACAAGGATTCCTACAAGCTCCTGCAGAGCAACGGGCTTGAGCCGCGCGAGAATGCCGGATCGTGGATCTCCAAGGCCGGGAAGCTGATCACCGGCGCCTGAAGCTTGCGATGCTGTCCAGACTGTCGATCCGCGATATCGTCCTGATCGAGAAGCTGGACATCGACTTCCTGCCTGGGCTTTCGGTGCTGACGGGCGAAACCGGCGCCGGCAAATCCATCCTGCTCGATGCCTTGTCGCTGGCGCTCGGCGCGCGCGGCGACGCCTCGCTCGTGCGCCATGGCGCTGCGCAAGGCCAGGTCATCGCGGTGTTCGACGTGCCGCGCAACCATCCGGCCCGCGCTCTGCTTGCCGAAAACGACATCGAGGACGATGGCGACATCATCCTGCGCCGCGTGCAGACCGGTGACGGCCGCACCCGCGTCTTCGTCAACGACCAGCCGTCCAGCGTCACGCTGATGCGCGATGTCGGCCGCGCACTCGTCGAGATCCACGGCCAGCATGACGAGCGCGCGCTGGTCGATCCCGGCGCGCATCGCGAATTGCTCGACAGTTTCGGCGGCCATCTGGGCGCCGTGCGCGGCACGGGCGAAGCCTGGCGCTACTGGCGAAACTGCGAGCAGGAGCTTTCGCGGCATCGCGCCAAGGTCGAGGCGGCGGCGCGCGAGGCCGATTATCTGCGCGCTTCCGTGGCCGAGCTCGCGAAACTCGATCCGCAGCCGGGCGAGGAGACGGAGCTTGCCGAACTGCGCGCGCAGATGATGCGGGTCGAGAAGATCGCCGCCGAAATCCACGACGCGCAGGATGTGTTGTCGGGGCCATCCTCGCCCTTACCGCAGCTTGCCAGCCTATTGCGCCGGCTGCAGCGCAAGGCGGGCGAAGCGCCGGGCCTGCTCGACGACGTGGTGAAATCGCTGGACGAGGCGATGATCTCGCTCGATGCCGCGCAATCCGGCGTGGAAGCTGCGCTTCGCGCCACCGAATATGATCCGCAACGCCTGGAGAAGGCGGAGGAGCGGCTTTTCGCGCTGCGCGCCGCCTCGCGCAAGCACAATGTCGCGGTGGACGATCTGGCGCAACTGCGCGACACGATGGTGGCCGATCTTGCCGATCTCGATGCCGGCGAGGAGCGGCTGCATGCGCTTGAGAAGCAGGCCGCCGCGGCGCGCGAGGCCTACGACATTTCCGCGGCGCAGCTTTCCTCGCTGCGCCAGGCGGCGGCATCGGGCTTGACCAAAGCGGTGATGGCCGAACTGCCGGCGCGGCTCGAAACGGTGGAGCGCCGGCCGCGCCGCGAAACCCGGCGTGCCCGCATGGCGCGCGAACGCGGCGTTCTGTGAGAAGAAACCGATGAACCGGCTGTTCTGGATCGTCATGGCGGTGATCGGCGTCGGGCTGGTGCTGCTGATGCTCAACAACTCGGCCGGCCACACTTTCGGCATGAACAACAATGACTTCGGCCGGCTGATCTGGGTCGGCGTGCTGGTCATGGTGATCGGCGCGAGCCTGCTCCGCTCGGGCCGGCTGCTTGGCGACATGGCACGCAATATCGGTGTCTGGGCCGCGCTGATCCTCGTGCTGATCGCCGGCTATCAGTATCGCTACGAGCTGCAGGACGTCGCGAGCCGCGTCACCGCCGGCCTGGTGCCGGGCAGCCCGCTGGCGCTCGGCGTGGAGAACGGCCGCCCGACCGTCACGCTCGACAAGGCCGGCAATGGCCACTTCGAGGCCCGCATCCTGGTCAACGGCGCGCCGGTGCGTGCCGTCGTCGACACCGGCGCGACCAGCACCGTGCTGACATCGGAAGATGCCCAGGCCGCGGGCTTCAACCCGGCGGCGCTCAGCTACAGCGTCGACGTCTCCACCGCCAACGGCATGGCGCGCGCCGCGACCGTCAGAACCGACGAACTGGCGATCGGCGGCATCGTGCGCAAGGATATGACGGTGATGGTCGCCGCGCCCGGCATGCTGGAACAAAGCCTGCTCGGCATGAACTTCATCGGTTCGTTGTCGGGCTTCGATGTGCGCGGCGACCGCATGATCCTGCGGGATTAATCGGATCGAGTCAGGCCGCCTCGGCTTCCGCCGCCGCGAAATCGATTGCCGCGAACGCGCTCTTCAGCACCTCTGGCCCGGCGCCAGGTTTGTTCGCATCCGTGGAAAGAATCTGCCGGAAGCGGCGCGCGCCGGGCAGACCGTGGAACAGCCCAACCATATGGCGGGTGATGTGGCCGAGCCGCCCGCCCCGCTCGATGTGGCGAGCGGCATAGCCGGCCATGGCGTCGATCAGGCCCGGATAGTCGAAGGCGGCTGCCACTTCGCCGTAGAACGCGGTATCGACGCCGGTCAGGATGCCCGGCGTATGGTAGGCTGCACGGCCGAGCATAGCGCCGTCGACATGAGCGAGATGCGCCGACGCCTCCGCAAGCGATTGAATGCCGCCGTTGATGCCGATGAATTCGTTCGGCTTTCTGGCCTTCAGCCGGTAGACGCGCGGATAGTCGAGCGGCGGGATGTCGCGATTCTCCTTGGGGCTCAGCCCTTCCAGCCAGGCCTTTCGGGCATGCACCCAGAGCGCGTCGGCGCCGGCCGCGAGCACGCCGTCGGCAAGCGTGTCGAGCGCAGGCTCCGGGTCCTGGTCGTCGACGCCGATGCGGCATTTGACCGTGATGGGGATTTTCACCGAAGCATTCATGGCCGCGACGCAGTCGGCGACCAGGGCCGGCGTCTTCATCAGGCAGGCGCCGAATGTTCCCGACTGGACACGATCTGACGGGCAGCCGACATTGAGGTTGATCTCGTCATAGCCGAAGGCCTCGCCGATCCGCGCCGCCTCGACGAGCTTTGCCGGATCCGATCCGCCAAGCTGCAGCGCCACCGGATGCTCGACATCGTCGAAACCGAGCAACCGTTCACGCGCGCCGTGGATGACCGCG
>NZ_RZSB01000608.1:0-3691 GCF_004023285.1 Mesorhizobium sp. M2A.F.Ca.ET.067.02.1.1 | reverse complement strand
CGGCTACCCTTGCGTCGTCTACATGGGCGCCACCGACGTCGCCCGCCAGAGCCCCAACGTCTTCCGCATGAAGCTGCTCGGCGCCGAGGTGCGGCCGGTCACCGCCGGCCACGGCACGCTGAAGGACGCCATGAACGAAGCCCTGCGCGACTGGGTCACCAATGTCGAGGACACCTATTACCTGATCGGCACCGCCGCCGGCCCGCATCCCTATCCGGAGATGGTGCGTGACTTCCAGTCGGTGATCGGCTCGGAGGCGCGCGCGCAGATGCTGGAGCAGGAAGGGAGGTTGCCGGACGTCATCATCGCCGCCGTCGGCGGCGGCTCCAACGCCATCGGCCTGTTCCACCCTTTCCTTGACGACAAGGAAGTGCGCATCATCGGCATCGAGGCGGGAGGGCGCGGCGTCGACGGCGTCGAGCATTGCGCGTCGATGAATGCCGGCAAGCCCGGTGTGCTGCACGGCAACCGCACCTATCTGCTGCAGAACGCGGACGGCCAGATCCTCGACGGCCACTCGATCTCGGCCGGTCTCGATTATCCCGGCGTCGGCCCCGAGCACTCCTGGCTGCGCGATTCCGGCCGTGTCCAATATGAGCCGATCCTCGACGACGAGGCGCTGGAGGCCTTCCAGATCACCACCCGGGTCGAAGGCATCATCCCGGCGCTGGAATCGGCGCATGCCATCGCCCATGCGATGAAGATCGTGCCGAAGATGGACAAGAACCAGCTGGTCATCGTCAATCTGTCGGGCCGCGGGGACAAGGACGTGCACACGGTGGCCAACATGCTGGGCATGGAGATCTGACAATGACCACCCGCATCGACCGCCGCATGGCGAAGCTCAAATCCGAGGGCCGTCCGGCTCTGGTCACCTACGTCATGGGCGGCGACCCCGATTACGAGACCTCACTGTCGATCATGAAGGCGCTGCCTGCCTCAGGCTCCGACGTCATCGAGCTCGGCATGCCCTTCTCCGATCCGATGGCCGACGGTCCGGCCATCCAGGCGGCGGGTCTTCGGGCGCTGAAGGGCGGCCAGACGCTGGCCAGGACGCTGAAGATGGCGTCGGATTTCCGCGCCGGCGACGACGAGACGCCAATCGTGCTGATGGGCTATTACAATCCGATCTACATCTACGGCGTCGATCGCTTCCTCGTCGACGCCAAGGCCAGCGGCATCGACGGCCTGATCGTCGTCGACCTGCCGCCGGAAATGGATGAAGAGCTCTGCATTCCGGCATTGAAAGCCGGCGTCAACTTCATCCGCCTGGCGACGCCGACCACCGACGACAAGCGCCTGCCCAAGGTGCTCGAAAACACCTCCGGCTTCGTCTATTACGTCTCGATGACCGGCATCACCGGCTCGGCGCTTGCCGACACCGCCAAGGTCTCGGCGGCGGTCACCCGCATCAAGGGCCACACTGCGCTGCCGGTCTGCGTCGGCTTCGGCGTCAAGACCGCCGAGCAGGCGCGCGTCATCGGCGCCTCGGCCGACGGCGTCGTGGTCGGCACGGCGATCGTCAATGCGATCGCCAATGTGCTGGGACCGAAGGGCGAGAAGACAGCCGATCCGGCCGAAGCCGTCGCCACGCTGGTCAGCGGCCTCGCCCAGGGCGTCCGTTCGGCCCGCCTTGTTGCCGCCGAATAGCCTGACTATTCCTCTACAAGCAGTTCCGGACGGAAAATCGCCACAGACTTTTCCTGGAATTGCGGGAAGTCCTTTCCAGGACGGGAGCCGAAGCCATGAACTGGATCACCAATTACGTCCGCCCGAAGATCAATTCGATGCTCGGCCGGCGCACCGACATGCCGGAAAACCTCTGGATCAAGGATCCCGAGACCGGCGAGATGATCTTCCACAAGGACCTCGAGTCCAACCAGTTCGTCATCCCGGCCTCGGGGCACCACATGAAGATTTCGGCCAAGGAGCGGCTGAAATACTTCTTCGACGACGGCAAATACGAGGTGCTGGAAAATCCCAAGGTCGTCCAGGACCCGCTGAAGTTCCGCGACGAGAAGCGCTACACCGATCGCCTCAAGGAGGCGAAGGCCAAGACCAGCCTCGAGGATGCGATCCTCAACGGCGCCGGCACCATCGATGGGCTGCCGGTCATCGTCACAGTGCAGGATTTCGCCTTCATGGGCGGCTCGCTCGGCATGGCCGCCGGTGAAGCCATCGTGCATGCCTTCGAGGTCGCGCTGCAGCGCAGGCGGCCGCTGATCCTGTTCGCCGCCTCCGGCGGCGCCCGCATGCAGGAGGGCATCCTGTCGCTGATGCAGCTGCCGCGCACCACGGTCGGCGTCGACCGGCTGAAGGAAGCCGGCCTGCCCTACATCGTCGTGCTGACCAACCCCACCACCGGCGGCGTCACCGCCTCCTACGCCATGCTGGGCGACGTCCATATCGCCGAGCCCGGCGCGCTGATCGGCTTTGCCGGTCCGCGCGTCATCGAGCAGACCATTCGCGAAAAGCTGCCCGACGGTTTCCAGCGCGCCGAATATCTGATGGAGCACGGCATGGTCGACATGGTCGTCTCGCGGCTGGAGATGCGCCAGACCATTTCCCGGCTCCTGAAGATGCTGCTCAAGATGCCGCAAGCCGACAAGCCGCTGGAGCCGGAAATCCTGCCGCCGGCGATCGCCAACGCGGAGACACGGCCCCAGGCCTGATGACGCCATATCGGTCTGCGCGACATCATTCGCCGCGAACCGCGATTTGCGCCGTGCGTTGTCTGCTGTAGCCTCTTATTTGCATATGACCGTTCCGAGACCGATTCCCGGTCTCCGGGTCAGGCGTTAGGATTCCGCCATGACAACGCTCTCCGCCGAACGCGAAATCGAACATCTGATGACGCTGCATCCGAAAGGTTTCGACCTTTCGCTGGACCGCGTCACCCGGCTTCTCGAACGCCTCGGCAATCCGCAGGACCGGCTGCCGCCGGTCATCCACATCGCCGGCACCAATGGCAAGGGTTCCTGCGCCGCCTTCTCGCGCGCGCTGCTGGAGGCGGCCGGTCATCTCGTTCACGTCCACACCTCGCCGCATCTGGTGAATTGGCACGAACGCTACCGGCTGGCGGCCGAAGGCGGCGGCAAGCTCGTCGAGGACGATGTATTCGCCGAGGCCATCGCGCGCGTCGCCGAGGCCAATCAGGGCCAGAAGATCACCGTCTTCGAGATACTCACGGCCGTCACCTTCGTCCTGTTCTCGGAGCATCCGGCGGAGGCGGCCATCATCGAGGTCGGGCTTGGCGGCCGCTTCGACGCCACCAACGTCATCAAGCGGCCCGCGGTTTCGGTGATCATGCCGATCTCGATGGACCACGAAGCCTATCTCGGCGACCGCGTCGAGCTGATCGCCGCCGAGAAGGCCGGCATCATGAAACGTGGTTGCCCCGTCGTGATCGGCGCCCAGGAAAGCGACACCGCGCTTCAGGTGCTGATCGAGACGGCCGAGCGGCTGGATTGCCCGACCGTGGTCTATGGCCAGGATTTCCTCGCCTTCGAGGAAAACGGCCGCATGGTCTATCAGGACGAGGACGGGCTGATGGACCTGCCGCTGCCGCGCCTGCCCGGGCGGCACCAGTACGCGAATGCCGCCGCCGCGATCGCCGCTGTAAAGGCGGCCGGCTTCGAGATCGGCCATCGCGCCGCCGAGCGGGCGATGACCCATGTCGCCTGGCCTGCAC
>NZ_RZSB01000607.1:0-3697 GCF_004023285.1 Mesorhizobium sp. M2A.F.Ca.ET.067.02.1.1 | reverse complement strand
CATCCTCGCTGTCGTAGAGCTTCACTGCAAAGATCACCAAATCGACGGGACCGATATGAACCGCCGCTTCGCTCGCGGTCACAGGCGCAAGAACAAAGCTGCCGAGGTCGCTCTGGATTTTCAGACCAGTCTGGAGCATTGCCGCGAGGTGCGCTCCGCGAGCAATGAAGCTCACGTCGCCCCCTGCCTGGGCCAGCCTGGCGCCAATATATCCGCCGATGCCGCCCGCTCCCATCATTGCGATCCGCATGCCGTCCCTCGACGTCAGCTGTCGCCATCAACCCGCCAAGCGTTGCGGACCAATTGGTGAGCCGAACGAATATTAGCAGCTTCTTCAGTGACGAACCAGTTCACAGGTCATTATTCCAGGCCTGCGCGTCGTAGGCCTTCGATATATCTGGCACGGTCCTGTGATCGTATCAGTGGGTGGTATTTTTCGACCCAATCGATGCTGAGATTCGGCTGTAGCCGTTTGCATTCGACGAGTCCTTGACGTGCGATTTCCAGATCACCGGCCAGTCCTGCGGCTGCTGTGAGTGTGCGCCAAGCGGTTCCAAAGTTTGGTCTCATCAGTACAGCCCGACGTTCAGCTCTTACCGCTTCGGCGTAACGGCCGGCGACCAGATGGCAAAGACCCTCCACCGAAAGATTCGCTGCTTGGGTTTGATCAAGGGGACTCAGTCGTCGTGCGATTTCGAGCTGGCGGAGGCCATCTTCAGCAAGCCCCGCATAGCCGTAGGCTACCCCCAAGATTATGTGGACGAATGCAAAGTTCGGGTTACGCTGCAGTGCCTCGTTCAGTTCCTCCACCGCCGGCCCAAATCGTCTCGAAAACGCTGATATGTAACCTGCCGCGAAATGGGCCCATGCGTCGTCGGGATCGAGGTCTATCGCACCTTGGGCAAGCGCGAGGGCACTTGATATGCCTTGCTCAAACTCCAAATTGCCGGAAATTACACGGGTGGCGAAGGCCCACGCGAGCAGGCTGCGGGCGCGAGCGTAGTGGGGATCAAGCTCAATAGCTCGCTTCAGGAGGTTGATGCCAGTGTCCTCGTCTTGAATAACCCATGTCCAGATATAAGGCATTGCTCGCACGACGCAGCCCCACGCATCGAGACTCTCAGGCGCCTTACTTTGAAGGCGAAGGCGTTCAGCTGCGTAAATCTGCGGCTCTATCGCTGCGACAACGCTGTGAGTGATCTCATCCTGCACTGCGAAAATATCAGAGGCGGGGCGGTCGTAGCGCTCTGCCCAGATGTGATTGCCGCTGGCCGCGTCAATAAGCTGGCCAGTTACCCGCAGTCGCTCACCCGCCTTGCGAACGCTGCCTTCCAGTACATAGCGAACACCAAGCTCGCGCGTGACCTGACGGATATCTGGCGCCTTGCCTTTGTACGCGAAGGACGAATTGCGCGCGATAACGAAGAAGCCCCGCAGCTTGGATAAGGCGGTAATGATGTCCTCCGCGATCCCGTCGCCAAAGTATTCCTGTTCGGGGTCGCCGCTCATGTTCTGGAAGGGCAGGACGGCGATCGACGGCTTGTCGGGCGGCGCCAGTCTTCCGCCGGACAGATCGGGCACTGTCGACACGCTTGCGATGTGACGGTCGAAGGCCACGCGATAGACTCGCACCGGCCGTGCAATGTTTTTGAGTTCTTTGTCGCCGAGATCCTCGAATTCTTCCTTCAGCTTGTCGCGCACCTGCTCATATGCCGCACCTGACAGGTAAATCTCACTTGGTTCCGCAATGCTTTCCAGGCGAGCAGCAATGTTAACACCGTCGCCCATTAGGTCACCGTCGCTCTCCTCGACTATGTCGCCGATATGGATGCCGATCCGGAACTCGATACGTCGATCAGGCGGCACTCCGGCATTTCGTTCAAGCATGGCATTCTGCACTTCGATAGCGCATCGGACGGCATCGACCACGCTACGGAACTCGACAAGGGCTCCGTCACCGGTGCGTTTCACCACGCGTCCGATGTGTACCGCGATGGTAGGATCAACCAGATCGCTGCGGAGCGCCCGCAGGCGCGCGAGAGTCCGATCTTCGTCCACGCCAGCCAGTCGGCTGTATCCCACGACATCGGCGGCCAGGATTGCCGCAAGCTTGCGGGTCTCGCTCATTTGCCCCTCCTTCCCTATCCGACATAGCACAGACTCAGGAGGGCCGCTGCATTTAGATCCGTTCCGCCTGGGGCCGCTTCGGGTCTGAACTGCGACACAAACGGCGATGTGTCCTTCCAGGAGGGCAAGGCCGGGCTGCCTGAGTGACAAGTATGCCGATCGTCTATACGTAACGGCGGCTCTCTGGCTAAACGCGACCTCTAGCGAGGTCGCCGGTTATTGGCGCCGGCACTGCACGCTCGCATTGGAGGTAGGACTAGACTACGCTCGCCAGTCGGAGCGATCTATGGGAGAGCCGGGACACAAGCATGGAGCGACGCCTTGCCGCAATCCTTGCAGCCGACGTCGTCGGCTACAGCCGTCTCATGGGAGCCGACGAGGCTGGCACGCTTGCGCATCTGAAGAGGCTTCGCGCCGAAGTTATCGAGCCCAAGATCAAAGAGTCGCGCGGACGGATCGTCGGTTCGGCTGGTGACAGCCTTCTTGTCGAATTCGCCAGCGCGGTCCACGCGGTGCAGTGTGCGGTCGAAGCCCAGGAGGGATTGGCCGCTCACAATGCAAGTTTGCCCGAAGACAAGCGCATGACTTTCCGCATGGGTGTGAATTTGGGCGACGTGATCGCGCAGGACGATACGATCTACGGTGATGGCGTGAACATCGCCGCGCGGCTCGAGAAGCTTGCAGAACCTGGCGGCATCTGCGTCGCGCGCAACGTCTACGAGCAGGTCAAAGGCAAACTAGACTACAGCTACACCGATCTCGGTAGCCATCAGGTCCACAACATCGTGGAAGCGGTGCGCGCCTATCGGGTCAGTCGAGCGAAACCCACTTCGGTATTCTCCACAAAGGATATGCTGGCGCTTCCCGAAAAACCGTCCATCGCGGTCTTGCCATTCGACAACATGAGTGGCGACCCCGAGCAGGGCTACTTCGCTGACGGCATGGTCGAGGAGATCATCACCGCGCTTTCCCGCACGCGCTGGCTGTTCGTCATCGCGCGCAACTCGAGCTTTACCTACAAGGGCCGGGCCGTGGACATCAAGCAGGTCGGACGCGAGCTTGGTGTGCGCTACGTGCTTGAAGGGAGCGTCCGCAAGGCGGCGAGCAGGGTTCGCATCACCGGTCAGCTTATCGACGCGACAACGGGAGCACATCTATGGGCCGACCGTTTCGACGGCGGGCTGGAGGATGTTTTTGATCTGCAGGAGGAAGTGACCCGGAGCGTCGTCGGAGCGATCGCTCCGAAGCTGGAACAGGCAGAGATCGAGCGGGCCAAGCGCAAGCCGACCGAACACCTTGACGCTTACGACTACTATCTGCGCGGGATAGCAAGCCTCCACCAATTGACCAGGGAATCCACCGCAAACGCCCTTCAGTTGTTTTACAAGGCCATCGAACTCGACCCTGAATTCGCCTCGGCATACGGCATGGCCGCGTTCTGTGCTGTCATGCGCAAGGCGAACGACTGGATGGCCGACCGTGAGCAGGAAACCGTCGAAACAGAACGCCTGGCTCTGAAGGCAGTGGATTTGGGCAGGGATGACGCGGTTGCGCTCTCACTCGGCGGGAC
>NZ_RZSB01000606.1:0-3708 GCF_004023285.1 Mesorhizobium sp. M2A.F.Ca.ET.067.02.1.1 | reverse complement strand
CTTGATGAACTGGACGACGCCGACGCGCTTGCCGTAACCCAGCATCCTCAGCGCCAGGCCGAAGGCGGCAGTGGTCTTGCCCTTGCCCGGCCCGGTGTTGACGATCAGCAGTCCTTTCTCGATCGTCTTGCCGGCAACCTCGGCATCCTGCACCGCCTTGCGCTTGGCCATCTTGGCGCGATGGCGCTCGGCGTCCCCCTCGTTAATCATCTTGTCTTCGACCATGTCATTTCACCTTGAGCGGCAGCCCCGCCACCATCATCAGCACATTGTCGGCCACCGCCGCGACCTGCTGGTTGAGCCGTCCGGCAGCATCGCGGAAACGGCGCGCCAGTGCATTGTCGGGCACGATGCCGAGCCCGACTTCGTTGGAAACCACGAACCATGGCCCGCGCGGCCGCGACAGCACATCCGCCAGCTGCCGGCATTCGGCCTCGACATCATGTTCGGCCAGCATGTGATTGGTGAGCCACAAAGTCAGGCAATCGATCAGAACCGACTGGTGATCCGGCAAGGCTTCGATCGCGCCCACCAGGTCGAGCGGCGCATCGACGGTGACCCAGCCCTCGCCACGCCGCGACCGATGCAGCGCGATGCGCTCACGCATCTCGTCGTCATAGGCCTGCGCCGTGGCGATGTAGGCCCAGGGCGACGGATGGGCGATCGTGAGGCTCTCGGCATGCGAACTCTTGCCCGAGCGCGCACCGCCCAAGACCAAAGTTAATTTGCGATCGGAAGCTTTGTTGCCGCTCGCGGCTGTCGCGCCGGTCATTCGCTGTCTTGGTCCTTAGATGAAATCTTGCGGCAGCCAACGGCTGACGGGGCGCGACTTTAGGCAGAAGCACAACCACCGGCAAACCAATTTCCGCCGTGTCCCGGCGCGATTGCGGCAAGCGTCTCGGCGCTAAGAGGCGGCGATCCGCGCCGCGACCAGCTGCTGCAGCCGCCACAAATGAGCGTCGTGGATACCGCGCAGCTCGAGATTCCTCACGGTGTTGTAAAGATAGTCGGCGCCCGAGCCCCAGTGGCCGCAGGACGTCGCGAGCCTCTCGACAACATCCTCCTCGGTGAGCGGGCCGGCATAGGTAGTACCCTGCCGGTTGATAACGAAGGCCAGCGCCCGCAACGGACCGGCATCGCTCATCATATTGATCAAGCGCGGATGATAGCTGGTCGGCTTCAGCGTCACCTCTCGCCGCAGCAGCCTGTCGAGTTGCTCGCGCCGGTCGCCATCGCCGAGCCGAAAGGCGACGCCCTTGCATTGTCCGCCACGGTCCAGCGCCATCATCAGGCCCGGGCTTTCCTTGGTGCCGCGCCAACGCGTCATCTTCATGCAGAAGGACCTGTGCCAGCCGCGCAGCAGAGCGACCCGCTCCTCGACATGCTCGATCTCGGGCTTCCAGATCAGCGAGCCGTAGCCAAACAGCCAGAGCGGTTCGTTCTCGGGAAGCTGAGCCTCCAGCATGCGCACCATAGCGTCATAGTCCGCGTCATCCAGATGCTCGGCGTCAGGATCGGGCCCGCTGTCCTCGACAACGCGAAAGCAGCGGGCGACCAGTTCCTCGGTAAGCGACATGGTTCTTGGCAGCATGCGCGCGACCTTAAGGTTCCTGCGCCGGCGCTACAATCCGCGAGGGCCGGCAATTGACAACAGCTTTGCCCGGGTGTCGGCTGTCGTCACCGGAGAAGCCGATGCAGCCCAATCCGAGCGAACGCGATCCTTACAACGGCCTGACCAGCCTCCAGCCGACCTTGCCGTCGGCGGCCTATTGGGATGCCGACGCCTACCGGTGCGATCTGGACGCCATCTGGTACCGAAACTGGCTGATGGTCTGCCGAGAGGCCGATCTCGCCGAGCCGCTTGCCTTCCGAACGGTCCGCATCGGCAGCCAGGAAATCTTAGTTCTGCGCGACGAGACCGGGGCCTTGCGCGCCTTCCACAACACCTGCCGGCATCGCGGCTCGCAGCTTTGCCAGGACAGCGCCGGGCGGCTGAAGGCCAGGCTGCTGACCTGCCCCTACCACGCATGGTCCTATTCGCTGCGCGGCGATCTCGTGCGCGTGCCGTCGAAATCGCTGCCCGAGGGCTTCGACAAGGCCGACTATCCGCTCTATCGCGTGGCGCTCTCGCTCTGGCGCGGCTTCGTCTTCATCAACCTCGCCAAGGAGCCCGAAGGCTCGGCGGAAAGCTCGTTCGATCGCGCCTCCGGCGATCTTTCCAATTGGCCGCTGGAAACGCTCATCACCGGCCACCGGCTCACCAAGGTGATGAATTGCAACTGGAAGATCTTCTGGGAGAACTTCAACGAGTGCCTGCACTGCCCGGGCGTGCACAAGGATCTGTCGCGGCTGGTGCCGATCTACGGCCGCGGCCTGATGGCAAGGCATGACGATCCCGAATGGGCGCGCCACGCCGACGATGACGATCCGGAATTTTCCGGCCGCCTGCGCGCCGGCGCCGAAACCTGGTCGCGCGACGGCCACGTCCATGGCCCGGTCTTCCCGAGCCTGACCCCGGCCGAACGCGCCGCGGGCCAGATCTATGCGACCTCATTGCCCTCGATGTTCATCGTCGCACATGTCGACTACATGCGCACCGTGCGGCTCGCCCCGCTCGGCCCAGAGCAGACCGAGCTCACCGCGGAATGGCTGTTCGCGCCGGAAGCGCTGGGAAAGACCGATATCGACAACATCGTCGCCTTCGGCACGCAGGTGCTGGAGGAAGACGCCGCGATCTGCGAGGTCAACCAGAAAGGCCTGCGCTCGATACGCCACGAAGTCGGCGTGCTGATGCCGGAAGAATACGAGCTGCACCGCTTCCACAACTGGGTACGCGGCTGTCACGCGGCGTTCAAAACGCCTTTGGCAGATAGCGCCAGGTGACGAAGCCGCAGAAGGCCGCCAGGATGCCGAGCGTGACGAACACCGATCCCAGGCCGAAGAAGGTGAGCACCACCGAATAGACGAGCGGCGGCGTCAGCTCGGAGAAATCGAGATAGGTGCGATAGACCGCCGCCATCTGCGCCTTCTCGTACGAACGAACCGAGCGCATGAAGGCGGTTGAGCCGAGCGCGTCGAGGGCGATGGTGAAGAGCGCGCCGAAGAGCAGCAGCGCGGCCGTGAGCAGCGGAGCGGCCTCGCCGATACCGCCTGCCGCGAACAGCATGGCCGCCATGGCGAAATAGGCGAAGGTCATGACCCGGCGCCCGCCGAAACGCCTGCCGGCCCTGCCCCAGAAGATCGCCATGAACAGAAGCGCATTGCCGGCTGAAACCAGCAGGCCCCCGGCAAGCTTGCCCTCGCCGGTGATCACCATGAACAGCGGGCCGTAGACGAAGAACGTCGTCCAGAAGCAGGAGCGGCCGAAGGCGATCAGCCATGCAAGCCAGAGCCTCGGCTGCTTCACGAAGCGGCCGATATTGGCGAGCGGATTGCCGGGACGCGACTTGCCGGGCCGGATCGACTGGTTGTCGCTCAACCGGTAGAACCAGAACAGGCAAAGCAGCGCGAAGGCAAAGACCACGACCGCGCCATGCGCGGCATAGATGCCGAAATGCGTGTAAAGGAAGATGCCGAGCGTCGGCCCGCCAGTCCAGGCAAACATCGACCAGGCCATGCGCAGCGATTCCGCCTGCATGAAGTCGGTCTTGCGGATGTGGTCCATGATGTAGAGGTTGAGCGTGATCGACAGCGCGCTCGCCCCCATGA
>NZ_RZSB01000605.1:0-3717 GCF_004023285.1 Mesorhizobium sp. M2A.F.Ca.ET.067.02.1.1 | reverse complement strand
AAAAGCTCGGCGTGCCGGTCTCGACGCTGTTGGGCGGGGCGCTGACCGACCGGGTGCCGGCCTATTATTCGCTGATCGTCGGGGCGCCGGAGGAGACAGCGCGGATCGCCGCCGACAAGGTGAAGGCCGGCTATCCGCGCCTGCAAGTGAAGATCGGCGGGCGCGATTTGGAAGAGGACGTGGCCGTTGTGCGCAAGGTCTGGGAAGCGGTCGGCTACAAGGCCCGGCTGGCAGTCGACGGCAACCGGGGCCTGACAGTGGCCGCCGCGCTCCATCTCGACCGGCTCTGCCAGGCGATCCCCTTTGTCTTCGAGCAGCCCTGCAACACGATGGACGAGATCGCGACGCTGAAAGGCCGCCTCACGCACCCGGTCTATCTCGACGAGAGCACCGAGGACCAGAACGCGGTGCTGAGAGCGATCTCGCTCGGCATCGCGGACGGCTTCGGCTTCAAGGTCACGCGCCTCGGCGGCCTGACCAGGATGACCACGGTGCGCGACCTCTGCGCCATCCGCTCGCTGCCGCATAGCTGCGACGACGCCTGGGGCGGCGACGTCATCGCGGCGGCCTGCGTGCATCTTGCCGCCACCGTCGAGCCCCGCCGCATGGAAGGCGCCTGGATCGCCCAGGAATATATCAAGGGCCATTTCGACCAGGAGCAGCCGGTCGTCATCAGGCAAGGCCACATCGCCGTGCCGCAGCGGCCGGGGCTGGGCGTGAAACCCGAGCCCGGCATGTTCGGCAAGCCGGTCGCGATTTACAGGCCGTAGGTCGGTCGATCACTTCGTGAACGATACGGATCGTTCCGCCCTGTCCCGCGTTCTTGTGACACGCAAGGAGGAACGGCGATGGACGACGATCGGACCGAGAAGATCAGGCAGCGCGCCTATGAGATCTTTCAACGCGAGGGCGGCATCCTCGGCAATCACGAACGGCACTGGCAACAGGCCGAGATGGAGATCGACCGCGAGGCCGCCCTGCCGCTGACTGCGGATGACGCGCTGCCCGAAACGCGCGAGATCGACAGCGCGGATGTGCTGACGGTGGAGGCGCTTGCCATGCACACAGGCATTTCGGGCGAGGAGGCGCAGGAGCTGCTCGACCGACTGGGCAACGATCGCGCGGCGATCGAGGAGGCGGCGCGGAGTCTCAAGGCGAAGCGAGGCAGCTGACGAGCCGGCAACCAACCTATCCGCGGTGAGAACCACGGGCATGCCCAGGACACGCCCCCGGCGCCCGCGCCCGGCGTGCGCTCTCAAGCGCGCTGGTCGCGCTCGTCCTCATCCTCGTGATGGGATGGCCAGCGCTTCGCTGAGCAGCGCTCGCTTTTCGCTCCATCGGCGGAACCCTCGGCCGCATCGACGGTTCCTCCTGTACACCCACAGGAGATGCGCCATGGACCACACCAGCCACGTAAGACTGACCAATGCCGAGCTCACGCCCGCCATCCTCGAAGGCGCGACCATCTACGGCCCCGATGACGAGAAGATCGGCTCGGTCGACCACCTGCACGGCAGCCAGGTCGTCATCGATGTCGGCGGCTTTCTCGGCATCGGCGCCAAGCCGGTGGCCGTCACCGCCAGCCAGCTCGATTTCATGCGCGACGAGGACGGCGACGTCCACGCCGTCACCAGCTGGACGAAGGACCAGTTGAAGGCGATGCCGGAGCATCGCGACTGAGGCGCAAGCGCCTGGTGAAATGAATGAGACGAACCCGACCCGGCAATTGCCGGGTTTTTTTTGGAGGCGGCGCGAAGCAGCTGGCGCTCGGCGGCTCCACCTGGCGCCGTGCTCAACGAGACGCTGGCGTGGAAAAATAGCCGCTGCGCAGAAATCAGGCTGCGGGCAAACAAGCCGATGCGCCGCTTCGGACGAAGATGCGGCAGCGAGCCCCGGCTCTTCAGCCACTATCGCCCTTCTCGGTCAGGGCACGAACTTCCGTCGGCGTCATGCCGTAGCGCAGCCGGAACTGCCGATAGAAGGTGGATGGCTCGTTGAAGCCGACCTCAAATGCAATGTCGGCGATGCGCCGCAGCAACTGTCGGCGGTCGGTGAGGCAGCTATGGACATAGGCGAGCCGCTCCCCGTTGACATAGTCGGAAAAGCTTGTGCCCTCCCCGGCAAAGAGCTGGCGGACATAGCGCTCGCTGATACCGAACTTGCGCGATATCTGCCCGGCGCTGAGCCCGGGATCGGTCAGATTGCGGGCGATGTGCTGCTTGATGGCCGCAAGTCTTGCGGCGCGGACACCAGGGGGATGCGTATGGGCCTCCATCCCACCGAAGGAAACGGCAAGAAGGTCGGTGATATGGCGGGAAGCAAGAGGCGCGAGCGTCTCGGGCTCCTCGATATGCAGGAGCGACCAGAGGTAATCGAACAGCAGTCGGTGGGCCGGGAGCGTCCGGCCGAGACTGTCGGGACGCACATCATCGAGGTTCTTCACCAGCGGGACCAGCAGCGAGCGCTTGAACTGAAGCGCCATGGTCCATTGCGAATCCTCGCTGGCGACCGAGTAGCGGCGGTCCATCGGCAGGATCGCCGCGGTGCCGGGATCGGTGCTGAAATCGCCACGCCCAGGCATGGTGAAGCGGTAGCCGCCCTTGTTCCAGGATAGGATGATATCGTCGTTGCCGTCGGCCATCAGCCCGCTGTTGCGCTCCCAGACCATGGGAGAGACGTTGCCCTTGGTGAGATTCATCTCGGGCAGGATCAGGGTGCGGGCAGAGAATTTGAGAGCCGTGTCGGCCCGCGGCGTGATGTCCAACCGCATCTGGATGCGACCGTAGAAATCGCGAATGAACTCGTCCCGTTGATCTTCGGGAATGTCGTCCGCCGAGAATGTAGCCACCCGATCAGCGCTCGCCATCGTGCTCCCTGTCGAAGACTGCCTGGAGTTGGACGGCGCCTGCCCGCAATTGGCCTTTGCCTGTCCGTTGGCGCTTGAGAAACACCATTTCCGCCCTGGTTTGAGCCCGAATCCAGAATGGCCTCTCAGCTTTCGGAAAGTGAGTTAAGTGTGACAAATTTGCAAGACAGAAATTCCGGAACAACAACTGTTCCGTTATTGCAATTTTGACTTCCGTATCCGCCACACGCACCCGGATTTTCTCTGCTAGCGGTGCGTTGAAGGGGTGGTACTCGATTTTCATGTCCGCAATGCGCGGACATGTCTTCGCAGATTGGCTGACGGCCCCGGAGCCCGCTCATGCATGGGCGGGAAGGAATGTGGACGCAATTTCGAAACTGGCAATTCAACGAGGAACGTATCCGATGAAGATCATACCCACGTCCATGGCCGCCATGGCGATCGTTCTTGCCACCGGCAGCGCTTTCGCGGCCGATGCGCTCGCCCCGGAAGCGGCCCCGATGCCGCCGACTGAGGAGAGCTTCAGCTGGACGGGGCCCTATCTCGGCGGGTTCGGTTCGTTTGCGGTTGGCGACATGAAGCTCAATTCGCGGCAGATCTTTGCCGACGGAAACCCGCCGCCGATCAACGGCGCGTTCGAGATTTCCGCGAGCGGCTTCCTCGGCGGCATCCAGGCAGGCTATGACTGGCAGTTCGCCGACCGCTGGGTGATCGGTGCGGTGGCGGATATTGCCGCGTCCAGCTACGGCGCTTCGGTTACGGCCTCGGTGGACGGCACCGAGATCTTCAATGGCGACGTGGATCTCAAATATCTCGGCACCGTTCGCGCGCGGCTGGGCCACGCTTGGGAC
>NZ_RZSB01000604.1:0-3720 GCF_004023285.1 Mesorhizobium sp. M2A.F.Ca.ET.067.02.1.1 | reverse complement strand
GGGAGACCCCCGCCGACATGCGGATGCCCGGCCCGCCGATGGATGGCGGCAGCCTGCTCGGCAAGCGCCCGGGCGCGGCTGAAGCCGATCCGGCCAGGATGCCGGCGGAACATCTCCTGCACCTCATCCTGCAGGACTGCACGAGCTGCCATTCGAAGTTCCGGCAAAAGCAACAGTAAACGCGGTCACCGACACGCGCTTTTCCGCACAATCAAATCAGTTTGTGCTAATATACTGAGGCCATGCTCATCCGTGCATGACAGGTTTAGGGAGGATGCGATGAAGACGATGAATCGCAGGTCTGCAATCGCGCTCGGCGTGACGGCCGCAACGGTTGCTCCCCTGTTCGCAACGGCAACATTTGCGAAAACCAAGAAGTACGGTGCGAACGAAGGCAAGGAGATTGCGCCGGGCGTCAGAGTGGTCGAGGTCGGCACCGGCAACTCCGACATTCCCGCCTACAAGAGCATCTCGATTGTTGACGTGGTGTTTCAGCCCGGAGCGCACGCTCCTCAAAGTGTGATGGATAACGACATGGTATGCACCATTACTTCCGGCGCATTCACCATCAAGAAGGCGGACAAGGAGTTCAAGCTCAAGGTCGGTGACATGTACACCTGCTCCAAAGGCAAGACCGACGAGGCGACAAATACCAGCAAGGAAGTCGGCGTGCATCGCATCGCCGTCCTTGTGCCCGCGTAAAGGATAGAGCGACCCAGCTCTTTGATAGAGCCCCCGAACTTCAACGGAAGGCCTTGCGATTTGCCAAGGCCGGCCCGCAGGGACATATCGCGGCCGCCCTGGCCGTGCGGCTTTGCTATGGCGAGAATTCACGGCTGGATGCCTGCGCCATGAGTTCTTTAGGCTAGAGGCCGAGGGTCGCGGCCGCCACCGCCAGGTACCGGCCGGTCTTGGCAACGGTGACGATGGCGATAAAGCTCCATAGGGGCTCGCGCAGCACGCCGGCCATCACCGTCAGCGGATCGCCGATAAATGGAGCCCAGCTCAGCAGCAGGCTCCATCGTCCGTCACGGTGATAGCGCGCCGCCGCGCGGTCGAGCGCGGCAGGCTTTGCCGGAAACCATTTGCGGTCGCCGAAGCGATCGATGCCGCGGCCCAGCAGCCAGTTGACCACCGAACCAAGCACGTTGCCGATCGTCGCGACCAGAACCAGCGCGGCCGGCGAATGGGTCCCGGCCAGGAGAAAGCCGACCAGTGCTGCTTCCGATTGCAGCGGCAGGATGGTCGCGGCGGCGAAGGCGGTCAGGAAGAGTCCGCCGAAGGCGGCAAGGTCACCAAGCATTGCCGTCCGTCAGTTCGCCTCTCGCCATCCCGATTATCGACGGCTTGGGTCATGGCGACCGTCGCCCAACTCCCGGCGCGTATCACGAAAGTGACGCGCTCGCTCCCCTATATGCTAGGCTTATGTCGTCAAAACAGGGTCATCGTTATGGATGCCAGCGAATTGCAGGCCATAGGCGACACGCTGATGTGCCTCGTCACCCCCGATATGAAGCCGAAAGACCTGCTCAAGGCGGTGCGCAAGGAGCATCCCGACGCCAGGAAGAAGGACATCGCCCGCGCCGCCTTCCATGCCATCATCGCCAATGCCGACCAGGATCCCGGCAAATCGCGCAACCTCCAAGCTTTCGCGCTTGCCGAGCGCACCCAGCAATCGGAATAAATTGCCGCGAATTGTAGCATTGGGCTTGCTGGAAACTTAATAAGCGACTTCTAATTTATGGCTCCGCCGGCAACTGGCCCCAACCGGTACTAAGCCCATGACCAAAAACCTCGGCAATGCCAAACCCAGCGCTCCAGCCAAGGAGATAAGCGCCTCGCTTTTCAGCAGGGCGGCGCCGGCGCTGTTTCCGCTGGTGGTCGCGGCGCTCGGCTATCTTTTCGGCCAGCATTATTTCGGCTTTTGACGCGCGGCCGGTTTCAGGTGGTTTTCAGTCTGATTGTGATTGGTCCGTCTCGGCCCCTGCGCTTGCAGCTTTGGTCCTAGGGCCTAGGTCGTTCTTGCCCTCGCATGGGCGCGAGCGCATCCTTTCCTGTAGCCGGCGGCCTCGCAAACTCCGGTCAGGCCCGGCCGCCGAACCCAGTATCACCCCCCAAGGCAGCCGGGCCGCCCATCGCTCCCCACCACTCCGTGAGTTATTGTAGTCTTTGCTCCGGACGGGGCGACGTAGGCGCCATAGTCGTTTTTATCCGTCAGATTTCAAAAACCTACTGAGTATCGGCGAGTGCCTTCGCACTAAATGTCGATCAGCTCCGCTTTCGGCAACTTAAGGCGCTCTAGATCGTATTGGGTCTAGGCACCAGATACTTGGGCCGAAGGCAGGAGCCGTATGATAACAAGCGAGCCAGACAGTGTCCGTGTAAAAGCCGTCAATGGCCAATGGATCGTGCGCGTCGTCGACGGTGGCAGGCTGACGCAGCAAGTGTTCGACATTCACGAGCAGGCCGAGAGCTTCGCCGAGGAGGAGCGGCTGCGATTGGGGCTTCCCGGGGAGCCACCGGCCGAGGAGCCGCCCGGTCCGCCGCAAAGCGGACAGGCTGGCTGAGATCGTCGACGCTCATGGCCAACTGTGAAAATGCGAGACAAATCGGCGGACGGCACGCGGGTGTTGCATTTGCCTTCGACGCACTGGCCACGCAACGCCGCTCGCTGACCCGAGTGTTTGGACACAAGTCGCCAGCGGAGCGCGGTGTTCCGCCTTCGCTACCCCAGATGTTGCGCCCTGAGCGTCTCCTTCATCCGCTCGAGCGCCGGCTCGCCGCCGGCCGCGAGGTCATCGGCGATTTGGGCAAGCTTGTCGTCGGCCTTGCGGTGTTTGCTGCCCCAGGCGCCTAGCGTCGCCAGCACCGGCAACAGGTCGATGCCGGCCTCTGTCAGCCGGTAGATCGCCTTCAGGCCATGGCTGGGATCGTCGCTTCGGGTGAGGATGCCTTCGTCCTGCAGCGTCTGCAGCCGCTCGGCCAGCGTGCGCGACGAGATGCCTTCGTCGGACTGCAGGAATTCGCGGAAATGCCGTTTCCCGGCGAAAGCCAGGTCGCGGATGATGAGCAGTGTCCAGCGGTCGCCGAGCAATTCGAGCGAGAGGCTGATCGGGCAGCCAGACCGTCCCTTGGTCGCCATCAACATACTTCCATTTGTAAATCAATTTACTATTGACACCATTGCCGCTTTGCGTCAAACGGTTCCAAAAGTAAATCATTGGCGAGGAGAATGAGCATGAGGAAGCTGATCCTTCAGATGCAAATGTCGGTGGACGGCTTTGTCGGCTCCGATGAGGATCGTCGCTGGCAGCTTTGGGAATGGGGCGACGACAGCGACTGGGACGAGGACTTGAAGCAGGATTTCAATGCCGTCTTCACGACCGTCGGCACCATCCTGTTGAGCCGCAAGATGGTGGAAGAGGGCTACCTTGCCCATTGGGGCAATGCGGCCAAGAAATATCCGAAGGATCGCTTCTATGCTTTCGCGCAGCGTATCGTCGAGGCTGAGAAGGTCGTCGCGAGCGACAAGCTTGCAGCGTCGCGCTGGGAACGGACACGGGTCGTAAGCGGCGACCTGCCGCGCGAGGTCGGCGCGCTGAAGCAGGGCGAGGGCGGCGACATCGCCGTGTTCGGCGGCGCCGGCTTCGCCTCGGCGCTGATCGCCGCCGGCCTGGTCGACGAGTTCCAGCTCTTCATCAATCCGGCGGTGCTGGGGAA
>NZ_RZSB01000603.1:0-3721 GCF_004023285.1 Mesorhizobium sp. M2A.F.Ca.ET.067.02.1.1 | reverse complement strand
GCCGGAAACCGTGCCGTTCGAGGACGGCAGCCTCGATCTCGTCGTCTCCCTGCTCTCGCTGCACGCGATGAACGACATTCCTGGCGTGCTGGCGCAAATCCGCCGGGCGCTGAAACCGGATGGGCTTTTCCTTGGCGCTCTCGCCGGCGCGGGTACGCTCGCCGAGTTGCGCGAAAGCATGCTGACGGCCGAGACCGAGCTTTACGGCGGCGCGAGCCCGCGCATCCTTCCCTTCACCGACGTGCGCGATGCGGGCGCGCTGTTGCAGCGCGCCGGCCTGGCATTGCCTGTCGCCGATGTCGAATCGGTCGCCGTGCGCTACGACACGCTGTTCGATCTCGCCGCCGACCTGCGCGCCGTGGGCGAAACCAGCCCGCTCATCGACCGCAGCCGGCGACCCGGCAGCAGGCGTTTGTTTGCCCGCGCGGCCGAAATCTATGCCGAACGGTTCTCGGACCCGGACGGCCGCATCCGCGCAAGCTTTCCGGTTGTCTGGATGTCCGGCTGGGCGCCCGACGCCTCGCAGCAAAAGCCGCTCAAGCCTGGATCAGCCAAGCTATCGCTGAAGGCGATCCTGGAGAACCCGCCGAAGAGCTGACTGCGTCTCTGATTGCCCGACCGGTTTCGTCAGTGGGAGAAGGCCTGGACCAGCCTGCTGCTGTTGTCGCTGAACAGCCATTGGAGCGCATCCGCCGCCCTGCTTACGCCGCCGATGATGGTAAGCGACAGCACGGTAACGATCAGGCCATATTCGATGGCCGTGGCGCCGGTCTCATCCCTTACGAATTGCTGCAGCAGGTTTTTCATGGCCATCCATCCCTTATGCAGAAATTCTAATGTCCTACCCGTTAAGAAAGGTTAACGGCGAAAGCTTAACAGCGAGTGAAATGCCGGTGTCTCAAAAAATCATTAACCACGTCAGCACTCGCCGCTGCGGCTGCCGTCATTGCGGATGACGCAGATTGAACTGGGCATCGGCTGCAGCACACTGCGGCGCACCGTGTATGTATTGGTGCGATGGCCGATCGATCCGGTCGCTGTCATGTCGAGCCCAACAGCCAAGCCGTCGCGGGTGCCCTGCGATCGCGTCTGGCTGTCCAGGAAGGGCGTTGCGATCAGCGCCAGCGCCACGGCGGCCGAGCCGAAGAGAAGCGTTACTCGCAGGATGCTCATGCCGGCATCCGCGGCGCGGAAGCCTCGGTCAGGCCGGATCGAGTCCCACTCTCTTTCAAGGCTCATTGCCGTTGTTCCCGGTCATCAACGATGTGCCGCGCGAAACGGCCCCGAGCAATTTTTCACGTCGAGATAAATCTTCCATTAACGCTGGCTAAAGCAGCTCGGAAAACGACGCTTTCGGCAAACGGTAAACGGCCGCGAAGACAGTTCGCGAAATTACAGCAGGTCGATGAGGAACTGGATCAGCGGCGCGTCGGCCGGCGGCATCGGGTAGTCGCGCATCTGCCTCGGCCTGACCCATTTCAGCCCCTGCCCTTCCCTGGGTTGCGCGATCCCGCGAAAGCGGCGGCAGACATAAAGCGGCATCAGCAGATGGAAATCGTCATAGGAATGGCTGGCGAAGGTGAGCGGCGCCAGGCACGGAATCTCGGTCTCGATGCCGAGTTCCTCATGCAGCTCGCGGACCAGGCACTCCTCAGGCGTCTCGCCGGGCTCGACCTTGCCGCCAGGAAACTCCCACAGGCCGGCAAGCTGCTTGCCCTCGGGGCGCTGCGCCAGAAGCACGCGCCGGTCGGCATCAACCAGCGCGCAGGCGGCGACCAGCAACAGGCGCTTTCCGGCTGGCTTCACCTCGCTCATGCGCCCGGCGGCCGCCGATAGTGGTAGCGGTAGACTTCCTCGAAGCCGAGCGACCGGTAGAGCGAGAGCGCCGGTAGATTGCCGGCCTCGACCTGCAGCCAGGCCTCGCGCGCGCCGCGCAGCCGCGCCCATTTCAGCGCCGACAGGATGAGATTGCGGCCATGGCCCTGTTTGCGCGCCGATTTTTCGGTGGCGACCTCGAACAGGCCGGCGAGGTCGCCATCATGGACGCAGATCAGCGTCGCCAGCGGCTCATTGCCGTCCTCCAGCGCGAACAGCCCAGCTTCGGGCTGAATGGCGCCGATGACCTCCGACAGGCCGGGCCGCAGCGAGGCGTCCGAGCCGCTGGTCCTCAGCGACGCGCCGATGAAGCGGCTGATGTCCTTGAGCGGTATCTGGTCCATGGCCGCGCCGAGCTCGAGGTCCTTGAGCGGTAGCCGCATCACCATGGATTCGTCGAACCTGTTCCAGCCGGCCTTGTCGAGATGGGTGGACAGCACCTGTCCCGACAGCGGCGACATGCGAAAGGTCAGCGGCCTGCCATAGGCATCGAAGCGGCGCGCGGCGCGGCCGATGCGCTCCTCGATGGCGTGCGTGTCGCCCGGATCGAGCGGATTGACCGAGTTCAAGCGCTTGGCCGGATGCCCGGCGGTCAGCCGCACCACCCAGGTCCCGTCATAATGGACGGCCGCCGCCGGCCAGGCGCGAAAGCCCGCCGCCTCGTAGCGGCGCACGACCGCCAGCACGCTTGCCGGATGCCTGGACACCGGCGCCATCAGCTCCGGTAGTCGCCGTTGATGGCGACATATTCCTTGGTGAGGTCGCAGGTCCACACCGTCGCCTTGCCGCGGCCGATGCCGAGATCGGCGCGGATGCGGATGTCGTCGCGCTTCATGTAGGCAGACGTCGCTTCCTCCGAATAGGCCGGATCGCGCTCGCCCTCATGCGCCAGGCGATTGTCGCCGAACCAGATCGACAGCCGGTCGCGGTCGGCTGGCTCGCCGGCCTTGCCGACGGCCATGACGACGCGGCCCCAATTGGCGTCCTCGCCGGCGACGGCCGTCTTGACCAGCGGCGAATTGGCGATCGAAAGCGCGATGCGCTTGGCCGAACGCGCCGATTTGGCGCCGGTCACCGTGACCTCGACCTGCTTGCGTGCGCCCTCGCCGTCGCGCACCACTTGCAGCGCCAGCGACTTCAGCACCTTGCCGAGCGCCCGACGGAACGCGCCGAGCCGCGCGTCCTTGGCATCGCTGATCGCCGGCGCGCCGCGGGCAGCCGCCTTGCCGGTGGCGAAGATGAGCAGCGTGTCGCTGGTCGAGGTGTCGCTGTCGACGGTTACCGCGTTGAAGGTCTTGGCCGTGCTGCGCGACAACAGGTTCTGCAGCACGGGCGCGGCGATCGGCGCGTCGGTGGCGATGAAGGAAAGCATCGTCGCCATGTCGGGTGCGATCATGCCGGCGCCCTTGGCGATGCCGTTGATGGTGACGTCGGCGTCGCCGAGCTTGACCGTCGCCGTCGCCACCTTCGGATAGGTGTCGGTGGTCATGATGGCCTTTGCCGCCTCGGTCCACAGATTGGGCTTGCCGTCCTTGACCAGGCCGGCGAGCAGATGGCTGAACTTGGTGGTGTCGAGCGGCTCGCCGATGACGCCGGTCGAGGCCAGGAACACCTCGCTCTCGGAACAGCCGGCGGCCTTCGCCGCCGCGTCGCCGGTCAGCGCGGTCGAGACCTTGCCCTTCTTGCCGGTGAAGGCATTGGCATTGCCGGAATTGACCACCAGCACGCGCGCCTTGCCCGCGGGCAGGTTCTGGCGGCAGAAGTCGACCGGCGCCGACGGACATTTCGACCTGGTGAACACGCCGGCGACAGCCGTGCCCGGATCGAAGACCATGGCGAGCAGGTC
>NZ_RZSB01000602.1:0-3735 GCF_004023285.1 Mesorhizobium sp. M2A.F.Ca.ET.067.02.1.1 | reverse complement strand
AACGAGAATGTGCAGCGCCAGCTCAAGCTACAGGAAAACCCCAACGCTCAGGCGCGGCGTCTGCCACAACAGCCCAAGGAACAACCGCCGCAGGGTAACAACAAGAAATTCGCCTGCGGCAAGCCGGGCGAGCCGCCCTGCAAACAATAGCGGCAGGGTTGGACAGCAATTCTCCGTCGATGGGCCGGGGTTTCCCGGCTCATCGCCTGCAAATCAAGAGATCGCTGGCTCGCGGCGCTTCAGCCGATGCTGGCTGAACGGGACAGGCGGACAATCCGGCCTATGAGCTCGGCGATAGCCGCTTTGCAGTGCCGCCACGCTGGTTGATCGAAACCCAGGTGTTCGGGTTCTGCTGCGACTGCCGTTTCAGGAAATAATAGCCAGTTGCGTTCCAGGGCCTGACCTCGTCGACCAGATTGTCAAGGATGAGATCGCCCTTGTCGGTCTTCACCGTCAGGATGGTATGGCCCTCGTTGTGCAGGTCGCGAACCACCGTCATCAGCAATGCCTGCCGGGGAAATCCTGCTTCCTGAAGAAGCTTGCGCTTGTAGAGCGCGTAAATCTTGCAATCGCCCTTGCCGTCCACGGGATAGTCCCAGTGGTCCATCATCGTGCCCCAGTGATCGTAGTTGCTGACGGGCTTGATCGAGCGGTTCGCCTTCTGGTTCACCCGCTTGAGGATGCTCATGTTCCGCGCTGTCAGCTTGACGCTGGCGGCCGGCAGGGCAGGCACCTTGCATTCTTTCGGCCGACGATGACAGAAGTCGAGCCAGCCATAAGGAACGCTGGTGCTTGCGCCGACAGTGGCGGAACTGGCGGCAGGTCGTGTCGACGCTAGCTTGAACAGCGACGATTGCGCCGCCGCAGGGCCTGCTTGTAGCGAAGTCGCGCCGATCAACGCAAAACCAAGGAAGAGGGAAGAGGTCAGGACGCCTGGGGAATGCTGCACTACCGACACCACCGCAACGAGAAGACTGGCCGCAGGCTAATGCGCAAAGGCAGGCCGAGGCAACTGAACAATTAATAATGTTCTAACGCGATTGTGTTTTGCGTTGGGCGAAGGCTGCCGCAGACCGGTCTCAAATGGCAGTTTGGCGCCGCTGCGCTTCAGCTAGCAGGGCGGTGTCGATATCCTCCAGCATTTTTGGCTTGCCAGGGGGCCGTAGGCTACCAAACACGTCCTTTGGCCGCGTCGGGGCAAAGGGCGTTGCCGGTTTCAGATCAGCGCCCTCTGATGGGCTTTCGGATTTCGACATTGTGGACTCCGTGGGGTGAACACCGCAGGCACGCGAGAATAGCGGGACGTGCCCAGCGCCTCAAACCCTGGTGCCGCCCACCGTCATCTGGTTCATCCGCAGATGCGGCTGGCCGACGCCCACCGGCACGCCCTGTCCTGCCTTGCCGCACGTGCCGATGCCGTTGTCGAGCTTCATGTCGTTGCCGACCATGCTGACGCGGTGCATGGCGTCCGGACCGTTGCCGATCAGCATCGCGCCCTTGATCGGCTGTGTCACCTTGCCGTTCTCGATCATATAGGCCTCGGTGCAGCCGAACACGAACTTGCCGGACGTGATGTCGACCTGGCCGCCGCCGAAGGAGACGGCGTAGATGCCGTTCTTGACCGAGGCGATGATCTCTTCCGGCTCCATGTCTCCGGCGGTCATGTAGGTGTTGGTCATGCGCGGCATCGGCTGGTGCGCATAGCCCTCGCGCCTTCCGTTGCCGGTCGCCTTCATGCCCATCAGCCGGGCGTTCTGGCGGTCCTGCATGTAGCCGACGAGCTTGCCGTCCTCGATCAGCACGTTGCGCGCCGAAGGCGTTCCTTCGTCGTCGACGGTTAGCGAGCCGCGCCGCTCGGGGATGGTGCCGTCGTCGACAACCGTGACGCCCTTCGCCGCCACCTGCTGGCCCATCAGGCCGGCGAAGGCCGATGTCTTCTTGCGGTTGAAATCGCCCTCGAGCCCGTGGCCGACCGCTTCATGCAGCATCACGCCCGGCCAGCCGCTGGAGAGCACGATGTCAAACGTCCCGGCCGGCGCGGGAACCGCCTCGAGATTGACCAGCGCCTGCCGCAGCGCCTCGCTTGCCGCATGCTTCCAGCTTTCCTCGCTGACGAACTCGCCGAAGCTCTTGCGGCCGCCCATCCCGTAGGAGCCGCTCTCCTGCCGGTCGCCGCTGCCGACCACGACCGAGACGTTGATGCGGACCAGCGGGCGGATGTCGCGCACGATCTGGCCGTCGCCGCGCACGATCTCGACATGCTGCCAGGATGCTGCCAGCGAGGCCGTCACCTGCCGCACGCGCGGATCCTTCGCGCGCAGCCAGCCGTCGATCTCCTGCAACAGCTTGGCCTTGGCCTCGAAGGACGGCGAGGGGATGGGGTTCTCGTCGCCATAGAGATGGCGGTTGGTACGGGCGGGTGCTCCGGCCAATGTGCCGGAATAGCCGCCCTTGACCGCCGAGACGGCGTCGGCCGCGCGCAGCAGGGAGGCTTCGGAAAGATCGCTGGAATGCGCATAGCCGGTGGCCTCTCCGGCCACGGCGCGCAGGCCGAAACCCTGATCGGTGTTGAAATTGGCCGTCTTCAGCCGGCCATTGTCGAACATCAGCGCCTCGCTTTCGCTGTATTCGAGGAACAACTCGCCGTCGTCGGCGCCCTTGATGGTCTCGGTGACGATCTCCTTGACGCGATCATCGGAAATATCGAATTGGCCGATCAGGCTGTTCATGGCAAATCCATTCGTGGAAACAAATCTTGCACCGGATGTAGGCGCGAAGCTGGCCTCAGACAATCGCTAACGAGTTGAAGCCGGCGATTGCGACGCCGTCACCTGCCGTTGACGAAGTCCTTGATGTTGCCGGCCATCGCGTTCCAGTTGGAGAACTGTTCCTCAAGATTGGCCCTGGTGATGCCGCCGGCGAAGCTGACATCCATCTTGAAGTTCGAGCCGTCGCCCGAATAGGCCTTCACCCAGCGGTATTTTGCGTTCCAGGCATTGGCCCGGTCGGCGGTCAGTGGATCGGTGTAGCCGGTCGAGAATTGCAGCGACTTGCAGTTCTCGTGGTCTTCGCAGCCGTAGAAATGGATCAGGTATTTGACGCCCTCGACGCGGCCGGAAATCATCGGGTCGCCATTGTCGTCTTTGTCCATCCTGGCCGAGCCGAAGCCCTTGGCGATATCGAGAACCGTCGCGGGGTCCGGCGTCTGGAGGATTGCGGCATCCTCGGCCCGGGCCGCCGAGGCCACGTAGGCAAGCGCCAGACTTGCAATGGAAACGGACAACGTCGCGCGCATCAAGCCTCCTGGCCGCCAAGCGCGTATCACCGCCGCGCCTCAGCCTGAGGGGCGGCCGCTGCGCGTGGACGGCAAGATCAAGGTAGGGCGGCGAAGCCTTCCGCAAAGCCCTTGAGGTCGACGGGAATGCCGATGCCCTCTTCGGGCGTCTGGAAGACGATGAAGGTGGCCGAGGTGCCGCTCTTCAACGTGTCGAGCAGCGGCTTTTCGAGGATCACCTCGGCATAGCAGCCATCCTGGAAGCAGCGCACGAAATAGGCGCGGCCGATATCCTTGCCGTCGACATTGAGACCGAGGCCGTTGGGCAGGAGAACGCCGAGCGGCGCCAGCACGCGCAGGATCTCGGCCTTGTTGTCGGCGGTGCGCAGCACCACGACCGATAGCCCCATTTCAGGGCGATCCTCGGCGACGACGTTCTGCATCATCACGCATTGCTCGGA
>NZ_RZSB01000601.1:0-3742 GCF_004023285.1 Mesorhizobium sp. M2A.F.Ca.ET.067.02.1.1 | reverse complement strand
GTCATATTCAACTGCCTATCGCGTCTGCCTACCGCGGAAAATCTGTAAGAAGCGGCCGTATGAACCGTGAACTTGACCCGACGGCAACGCTTGCGTGCAATGGTGATAAACGAGGGAACCACGGGGGTGGCTGAGTTTTCATGTCCAAAAGCGATACCTTGCCTGGCACAGCGACTGGATTCCTGTCTGACCTACAGGCCCACCCCTTCTTCGTGGATCGGCGTGAAGGCCTGTTTCGTTTCATCGCGCTGCTCGTCGCCGCGATCTTCGTCTATCGCGGCATGAACAACGTCATCGTCGATCCGGGCCGCCTCCACGTCCTGCTGCTGACGATCTCCGAGACGCTTACCTTCATCTGGCTGCTTCTGGCGCGGCGGCCGATTGTCCGCGACTGGAGTCCTTTCACGGTATTCATTTCGCTGACAGCGGGTTTCGGCTCGGGCTTCGTCTCGCTTCAGGAGGGCGCCGCAATCATTCCGTTGTCTATCGCGGCGCCACTGCAGTTGCTGGCTTTGTGGCTGGTGATCTGGGGCAAGATGTCGCTCGGCCGCTCCTTCGCCATCCTGCCCGCCAATCGCGGCGTCGTCACCGGCGGGGGCCTACCGCTACGTGCGGCAGCTGACGGAAGAATATCGCCACTATCTCGGGCGGGTTCGCTACAGGCTCTGTCCCGGCATTTTCTGAGATCACGCCGCCCGCCCGCTGGCACGTTCCTTGAATTCCGGGCCACTCTCACCATTTGAGAATGCGGCAGGCATCCTTATGCGGATGCGGCGATCGAGGAACGGACATGAACGCACGCGTTTTGGATGGTGAGATCATTACGACCAGGTTCGATGACACCCGCGCCTATCGCGGGGTGAGGACAAGGCGGATCTTTGCCTTCCTGCTCGACTATTTCTTCGTCGCGCTGCTGACCATTCCCTTTGCCATACTGGTGGCCATTCTCGGGCTTTTGACCTTCGGCCTCGGCTGGGCGCTGTTTTCGGTGCTGGTGCCGATGGTCGCCATCCTCTACATCTGGAATACCTTGGGCAGCCGCGACCAAGCGACGACCGGCATGAAGATCATGGGCATCCGCCTGGAGAAGCTCGACGGCAGCCGTATCGACGGCATGACGGCGGTGGTGCATTCCGTTCTGTTCTGGGCAGGCAACGTCATCGTGACGCCGCTGGTGCTGCTGGTCACGCTGTTTTCCGACCGCAAGCGCACGCTGCACGACCTTTTGCTCGGCACCGTGGTCACCCGCACCGACATCTGACGGTGTCCAGGGTCGCGTCCATCGAACCGCCGCGCCGCCTGTGCCCAAATATGAACAGGCTTGGGCCGCCGCGCCCGCACAATCCTGTTGAATTTTTCGCCGGCCGGGCCAAAGGTAGGGCGATTCGCAGGAGCGTTTCCAAGATTAGATGACGCAGCATCCGACACAGTCGCCGCAGTTCTTCCTGACCGCGCCGTCGCCGTGTCCCTACCTGGAGGGACAGTTCGAGCGCAAGGTGTTCACGCACCTTGTCGGCGACAAGGCGCCGGAGATGAACGACCTGCTGACGCAAGGCGGCTTCCGGCGCTCGCAGAACATCGCCTACCGTCCGGCTTGCGAGTCCTGTCGCGCCTGCGTGTCGGTGCGCATCCTGGCGCAGGAATTCGATCCCAGCCGCAACATGCGCCGCGTCATCCAGCACAATGCCGATCTCGTCGGCGCCATGCATGACGCGCAGCCCTCGACCGAGCAATACTCTCTCTTCCGCAGCTATCTCGACGCCCGCCATCGCCGTGGCGGCATGTCGGACATGACCGTGCTCGACTATGCGATGATGGTGGAGGACACGCATGTCGACACCAAGATCATCGAATACCGGCGTCGTGGTCCTGATACCTTCATAACCGGCAAAGGCCAGGGCGAACTGATCGCCGTGGCGCTCACCGACAAGATGGCCGACGGCCTGTCGATGGTCTATTCCTACTTCAATCCCGACCTCGAGGACCGTTCGCTCGGCACCTTCATGATCCTCGACCACATCGCCCGTGCCAAGGCGATGGGCTTGCCCCACGTCTATCTCGGCTACTGGGTCAACGGCTCGCGCAAGATGAACTATAAGATGCGATTCATGCCGCAGGAGCATCTCGGCCCGAAGGGCTGGGAACGCTACGACCACGAAGCGGTCAGTCGCTGAGCCGCCCAACGCTTCACCCTTAAACTGTTTCAAGGAGGAGGACGCTGGTCTTTCGGCCGGCAGGCTGGAACGACCGCGTCACGGCCGCTTTGCGTCCCCTCAAGTTGCTTGCGAGATTGCCCGCATGCCCACCCATACCGACCACCAAAAAGGTCTGCTGATCACCGCCATCGGTGGCCTCACGCTGACCGTCGACATACCGCTGATCCGGCTTGCCGACGGCGCACCCTGGACGATCATGCTGCTGCGAACCGGCACCACCTTGCTGGCGGGGCTGGTGATGTGGGCGATCTGGAGGTCGCTGGACAGGAACGCGCCGAAGCTCATCCCGGGCTGGTCGGGACTTGCCGTTGCTGTCTGCTACGGTTTGACCGGCATAAGCTTCGTCACGGCCGTCTATCATACTTCGACCGCCGACCTTGTCTTCATCCTGGCCTTCAACACCGTTTTCGCGGCGCTGCTGTCGTGGCTCTTCCTCAAGGAAAGACCGCAGATTGCGACCGTAATCGCCATGTTGGCGATGATCCTCGGCGTGCTGATCATTGTCGGCGGCTCGGTCGGAACCGGGCATCTGTTCGGCGATTTCATGGCGCTTTGCTCGGCCTTCTTCGTTGCGCTCGCCATCACCATCTCGCGCGCCAGCGGCAAGGACATGGGCTTCACCGGGCTGGTCGGCGTCATCCTGCCGCTGGCGCTCGCCGCCTTCATGGTTTCGGGCGAAGGATTCCACGTGAACGCACCGTGGTGGATCATCTTCAACGGCGCCGTGATCATGCCGATCTCGTTCTTCTGCCTGGCCAATGGGCCGAAATACATTTCGGGGCCGGAGGTGGCGATGTTCTATCTTCTGGAGACCGTGCTGGCGCCGATCTGGGTCTGGCTGATCTTCGCCGAGGCTCCCACGCGCAACAGCCTGATCGGCGGCACGATCCTGATCGTGACGCTGGTGGCGCATTCGCTGTGGCAATTGCATGAGGGCCGCAAGAGGCGGGCGGCGCTTGCCGTGGTTCACCCGGCCTGAATCTTCCTTGGCTCGGCCGCCGCCTCGATCTGGGACGGCGCGCCGGTGTGATCGGCGACCGGGGGAGTCTCGTCCATCAATTCCACCTCGCGCAGCCATTCGCGCCAGATGGCGACGAGCAGGGCCATCAGCACCGGGCCGATGAACAGGCCGAGGAAGCCCATCGTCTTGACGCCGCCGATCAGGCCGAAAAAGGTCGGCAGGAAAGGCAGCTTGATCGGCCCGCCCACCAGCTTGGGCCGCAGCGTCTTGTCGACGATGAAGAGCTCGACCGCGCCCCATGTGAACAGCGCAAGGCCGGCGAACAGCTTGCCGCTGGCCGCGAGGTAGATCGAGACCAGGGTGAAGGAGAGTGGCGCGCCGCCGGGGATCAGCGCCATGATGCCGGTGAGCGCGCCAAGTGTCACCGGCGACGGCACGCCGGCGAGCCAATAGGCGATGCCAAGCACAAGGCCCTCGCCGATGGCGATGATGGTCATGCCCGTCACGGTCGAGGAGATGGTCGCCGGCACGACGCGCGAGATGCGCTCCCAGCGCGTCGGCAGGA
>NZ_RZSB01000600.1:0-3760 GCF_004023285.1 Mesorhizobium sp. M2A.F.Ca.ET.067.02.1.1 | reverse complement strand
CATCGTCATGGCGCTCTTCTTCTTCCGCCATCTCGGCCTCGGTGAAGAGCTCTTCCAGCGTGTCGTCTTCCGGCGAGCCGAGGTCGAACAGCAATTGGCCGTCGAGCTCGCTCGTCCCATCGTCGAGATAGATCGCGTCCGGGCGGCCATGCTGCGAGCCGAGATTGAGGGATTTTGCTGTGAGCGATGCGACCGGGCCGGAGCGATGCACGGAACGCACGATCGCGCCCCAGGAGGCGCCGCTGGCGATCAGCCCGGCATATTTGCGCGCCAGGATAAGGTCGCGGAAGGAATAGGGCTGGCCGTCATGCTCGAAAGCGTCGAACAGCGAGAGCATGTCGAGATCGCCGCCCGTAAGCCGCGACTGGTCGATCAGCGACTGCCTGGAGAGCGACGAGGCGTCGGGCGCCTTCATCAGCCCGAGAAGACGCAGGAAACCGTTCTCGCTGATGAGTTGCCGGCCAGCTTCGCGTTCGGCCTTGGCGCGGCGCTCAATCTCGGCATCGCCGGATTTCGCCTTGCCGAGAAGCGCGCGACCGAACACGACATGGCTGGTGCGGCGGGTGACGCCGCGCCTGAGCTCCGCATGGCGGCGCTCGACCTCGCGCGCGGCGAGCCGCAGCGGAAAGGCGGCCAGCGCGCCGACGACGCCGAAGACGGCGCCTGGAACGATCACCGGCCCTCCCGTCACTTCTTGCTCTTGCCGACGGCCTTCAACAGGTTCGCCTTGAGCGGGTTCTCAGGCGCCCCGCCGGCAGCCGCCTTCTTGGCCGGCTTTGCGGGCGCTTCCTCGGCCTTGCTCTTCGATTTGGCCGGGGGCTTTGCCTGCTGCGACAGGCTGGCCTTCAGCGCATCCATGAGGTTGATGACGTTGCCGCGCTCGGGCGCCGCCGCAATGATCGGCTTGTGGCCCTTCAGCTTCTCGCGGATCATCGCCATCAGCGCCACCTCGTAGCGATCCTCATAGTTCTTCGGATCGAAATGGGTTTGCTTCTGCTTGATCAGCGCCATGGCAAGCTCCAGCATTTCCGGATCCGGCTTGCCGGCCGGAATGTTGCCGAAATATTCAGCCGTGCCGCGCACTTCGTTGGGATTCCTCAAGGTGCAGACGAACATGCCGTTCTCGCGCGCGCCGATGGTCACCACACGCTCGCGGCTGGAGAGGACCAGCCGCGCAATCGCCAGCTTGCCGGATTTGCGCATGGCTTCGCGCAGCACCGCGAAGGTTTCCTCGGCCATGGCGCCGTCGGGCGCGAGATAATAGGGCGAGTCCTGGTAGATGACATCGACCTCGCCCTCGTCGACGAAGGCCTCGATGTTCATCGTGTGATTGGATTCGATCCTCACCGCGTCGAGATCGGCGTCGTCGATGATGATGTACTGCTTGTCCTCATACTCATAACCGCGCACCAGGTCCGAGCGCTCGACCAGGCCGAGCTCTGGGTCGACCGGCTTCATGTTGATGCGGTTGTGCGTCTTCTTGTGCAACTGATTGAACGAGATGCGCTCGCTCGCGCTGGTGGCCGGGTAAAGCCGGACCGGACAGCTGACGAGGCTGAGCTTGAGGTAACCTTTCCAACTTGCCCTGGGCGCCATGAAACACTCCTACGCGGCCATGCACTGACACTAAGTTGGAGCATGGTCTTGTCGCGATCATGCTCTTGCAGCGCTTCGTCCGTAGGACGATTGAGGCTGCGGAAATCCTACACCGACCGGTGATGGTACTGCCTAATTCCTAGCGAAGTGTTTTCTGAGGCCGGTTGGCGCGGAGGATAGTTCAAATTGTAGCTAGCGTCGATGGAGTGGATTGAGACGCTGGAGATTAGCCGAAGCCCCGAAGCTTCGTCATCCTAGGGCGAAGCAAGGAGCGAAGCGACGCGCGCAGACCCTAGGATGACGAAATCCTAGCGCTTGCGCTGCCCTCTCAAGCCGCTGGCACTCCCTCTCCGGCCGCCACGCGGCCACCTCTCCCCCACTCCGTGGGGGCGAGGAACTAGCGTTCCACCACCGGCAAATCCCGCGCCGCCTCATCGATCTCAGCCCAGGGGTCGCCCGAGGTCTCCAGCAGGCCCGGCAGCGAGGCGTAGTTCAGGTCCTCCGGCGCGTCGATGGTCTCGAGGTCTGTCCAGCTCACCGGCGTCGAGGCCGGCAGGTTGGTGCGGGCGCGCAGCGAATAGGGCGCGGCCGAGGTGTGGCCGCGGGCGTTGCGGTGGAAGTCGATGAAGATGCGCTTCTTGCGGTTTTCCTTGCCCATGGTGGTGGTGAAGGTGTCGGGCGCGCTTGCCGCGAGCAAGGTGGAAATGGCGCTGCTCGCCTGGTGCAGTTTCTTCCAGTTCTGCTTCCGGGTCACTGGCACGGTGATGTGGATGCCCTTGCCGCCGGAGGTCTTCACGAAGGGCATCAGGCCGAGGCTCTCCAGCCCGCCCTTGATGTGGACCGCCGCCTCCACCACCTCGCGCCACGAGATCCCCTCGCCCGGATCGAGGTCGAAGACGATCTGGTCCGGTCGGTCGAGCCTCTGGCGGTGCGTGCCCCAGGTGTGGAACTCGACGACGCCGAATTGCGCCAGCGCCAGGTAGCCCTTGGCGTCCTCGACCGACAGATAGGTCTTCGTCTCGCCTTCCGAATTGACGCTATCGAACACCGCCACCGAAGGCGGCATGCCGGTGAAGGCGTGGCGCTGGAAGAAGCAGTCCTGCGGTTTTCCCGTCGGGCACCGCACCAGCGACACCGGCCGGCCGATGATATGCGGCAGCATGAAATCGCCGACCAGCGCGTAATAGACGGCGATGTCGAGTTTTGTCGGCCCGGTCTTGCCGAATAGCCGGCGCTCCGGATCGGTCACCCAGATGGTGGCGAGGTCGGATTCGGCGATCAGCCGCTTGCGTTTCACCGGCATCGGCGTGGTCAGCCCGCCGACATCGCGCAATCCGCGAAAGACGCCGTGGCGGATCGCATTGTCGGCGGTGCGGTTCGAATAGCGCACGCGCGCCGACAGCAGCGGCTTCACCCAATGCATCTCGCGCATGATCTCGCGCGGCACGCCTTCCGGCGGGCTGGCGCCGGCCGTCAGCCGCTCCAGCCTGGCAAGCAGCTCGGTCGCCATGTCGCGGTCGAAGCCGGTGCCGACCTTGCCGCGATAGTGCAGCTCACCATTCTCGAACTCGGCCATGCCGAGCGCGGCCAACCCTTCGGCACGGTCGGAGACGGTGTAACCGGCGATGACGAAATCATCCGTCTTTTGCGCCTTCACCTTGGTCCAGCTCTTGGTGCGGCCGCTCATGTAGATGGCGTCGGCGCGCTTGGAGACGACGCCTTCGAGCCCCAGCTCCGAGGCTTGATCGTACAGACCCTGCCCGTCGCCCTCGACATGGTCGCTGTACTGGATGGCGGCATTGGCGGCCTGGCCGGCGAGCAGCTCGGCAAGCAGCGCCTTACGCTTTATGAGCGGCGCTTTGCGCAGGTCCCAGCCGTCCAGATGCAAAAGATCGAAGGCGTAGAAATGCAGCTTTGAACCTGCGCCTTCGGCCAGCGCGTCCTGCAGCAGCGCGAAGCGCGAGATGCCCCTGTCGTCGAGCACCATGATCTCGCCGTCGATGATCGCCTGGGCGACCGGCAGGCGCGAAAAGGCCTGCGGGAGATCGCCATAGCGCTTCGTCCAGTCGATGCCGCCACGGGTGATCAGCCGCACCTCGCCATCCATCACATGCGCCATGGTGCGGTAGCCGTCGAATTTGATCTCGTGCAGCCAGAACTCGCC
>NZ_RZSB01000005.1:0-50968 GCF_004023285.1 Mesorhizobium sp. M2A.F.Ca.ET.067.02.1.1 | reverse complement strand
GCGACCTGACCGTCGGCGAGCTCGTCGCATTCAATATGCTGGCCGGGCGCGTGAGCATGCCGGTGCTGCGGCTCGCGCAGATCTGGCAGGATTTCCATCAGGCCCGCCTGTCGATCGATCGCCTTGGCGATATCCTCAACACCATTCCCGAGCCAAGCTTCAATCCTGGCCGCGCCGCATTGCCGGCAATCCGCGGGCAGGTGACATTCGAGCATGCGACTTTCCGCTACCGGGTCGACGGCCCCGAGGTGCTGCACGATGTCTCGTTCAGCGTCGAGCCCGGTCAGGTTATCGGCATCGTGGGCTCCTCGGGGTCAGGCAAGAGCACCGTCGCCAAGCTGATACAGCGGCTCTATGTGCCGGAGAGCGGACGCGTGCTGGTCGATGGCGTCGATCTGGCGATGGTCGACCTAACCTGGCTTCGACGCCAGATAGGTGTCGTCTTGCAAGAGAACGTGCTCTTCAACCGATCCATTCGCGAGAACATCGCGCTCGCTGATCCGGCTATGCCGATGGACCGCGTCATTGCAGCGGCATCGCTGGCCGGCGCTCACGACTTCATCCTCGAGCTGCCGGAGGGATATGACACCATCGTGGGCGAACGCGGCAGCAGTCTTTCCGGCGGGCAGCGCCAGCGTGTCGCAATCGCTCGGGCACTCATTGCCGATCCGCGCATCCTTATCCTCGATGAGGCGACCAGCGCCCTGGACTACGAAAGCGAGCGCGCCATTCAGCAGAACATGAAACGAATCTCTGCAGGCCGAACCGTCTTCGTCATCGCTCATCGGCTCTCGACCGTGCGCCACGCGAACCGGATCATCACGATAGAGCATGGCCGTATCGTCGAGGATGGTACCCATGATGACCTGATCCGCTCGAACGGGCGTTACGCAAACCTCCACTATCTGCAGGCTGGCATCCATGAAGTCCGCTAGCCGAAACATCGTCCCATTTCCGAGAGCCCAAGTTCGCCGCCACGAGCACGAAGTAGCGTTCCTGCCGGCAGCGCTCGAAATCACCGAAACGCCACCGTCGCCGATCGGTCGCGCGATCGCGGCGAGTATCGTCGCAGTCTTCTGCGTCACGCTGATTTGGGCGTCGTTAGGCAGCATCGATATCGTCGCAACGGCGACGGGCAAGATCGTGCCAGACGGGCGCACCAAGCTGATTCAGCCGTTCGAGACGGGCATTGTCCGCGCCATCAATATACGCGATGGACAGAACGTGAAAGCCGGTGACGTGCTGATCGAGCTCGACCCGACCATGACGGAAGCCGACCAGCAGCGCCAGAGAAGTGATCTCCTTTCGGCCGAACTCGACGTCGCCCGGCTGCGCGCCGCGCTCGCCGAGGATCCACTTGCGGCCTTCCGGCCGCCGCAGGGCGCGAGCGCAGTGGACATCGAGATGCATCGTCAGTTTCTGATCAGTCAGGTCGCCGAACAGAACGCCAAGCTCGCGGAGATCGAGCGCCAGCAGAATCAGAGAGAAGCGGAACGATCAACGACCTTGGCGAGCGTCGCGAAGCTCCAGGCGACGACACCGGTGCTGCAGGAGCGAGTCGATATTCGCAAAAAGCTCGTCGACAACGCGCTTGCTTCGAAGGTCGACTATCTCTCCGAGTATCAGGAGTTGGTCGGCCTTCAGCAGGATCTCAACCTGCAGCAGAGCCGGCTGCGCGAAGCCGATGCAGCCATCGCGGTGCTAAGGGAAACGAGAGAAAAGACCGTCGCGGAGTATCGGCGCGCGACCTATGACGCACTCGCGAAAGCCGACCAAAGGGTTGAGAGTGCCGAGCAGGAGGAGACCAAGGCAGAGCAGCGCACGAAGTTCCAACGATTGACCGCGCCGGTCGACGGCGTCGTACAACAACTCGCCGTTCACACGATAGGAGGCGTGGTCACGCCTGCTCAGCCGCTGGCCGTGGTGGTTCCGAGCGAGAGCCATCTCGAAATCGAGGCCATGCTCTCCAACCGAGATATCGGATTCGTCCACCCGGGACAGAAGACGGAAATCAAGGTCGACACATTCAACTTCACCCGCTACGGGCTTCTTCATGGAGAAGTGCTCAGCGTGTCACCGGACGCCATACCTCGCGAGAGGCAGAGCGGTTCGAACGACCGCGCATCGGGCGCAGAGCAGAGCGACAGTGAGCCGAGGGGTCAGGAACTGGAATATGCCGCGCGCGTTTCGCTTGACCGTGCGTACATGCAGGTGGACGACAAGCTCGTCAAGCTCAGTCCGGGCATGGCGGTGACGATCGAGATCAAGACTGGCGCGCGCAGTATCATTGGCTACTTTCTCTCGCCGCTGGCGAAATACAAACACGAAGCGCTGCGAGACCGTTAAGAAAGCGCACGAGACATCCTTGCGGCCGTCGCAGGGGTGCTTCAATAGGATGGGGGCAGACCGGGGCATTCGGACTACCCCAATTCATGAAGAGAGCTTAGGCTACACAGCGTGCTAGGATCGTTCCGTGCGCAATTGCGGATGGAAACGTGACGCTCAACCTAGTCGGTCAAGCCAAGTCGAACATATTCGCCTTCGAAACCAGCGCTCTCGTCAAGGCCACTGGCTTCCGGGAATGCGACACGTGTTGGTGGTTGGGGCATCCAGGCTCCGAGAAAGAGCCCGAGTTCAATTTGATGGTGGTACAGGCGCTCGGCATGGGGCTCGGCTTCGATGACGACGGCGACCGCGATTGCGACGTCGATGGAGGCCGCGAGATTTTCGCAGACAAGTTTGGCGTCATGCTGGCGCGGAACATCTCCGCGCTGGATCCGAAATCTACGTTCGTCATGGACGTGACGCCGACGGGGCTGTTCATGACGGACCCGGCTCTCGCGCAAAATAATTCCATGAGCGACTACTGGAGGACCGGGCACTCCTGCATCAAAAGGCGTGCTGCCGAGCTCCATGCCATGGCCCTGCGCCGCAATCCAGAAGTCGGCGCCTACAGCCAAACATTCTGAGAGGAACTGGACCATGCCGGGCCGGATCGTGTGTTTTGTCATGAGCGGGGGCGTTGGTTCACGGCTATGGCCGCTCTCGCGCGAAGACAATCCCAAGCAATTCCACGACATTTCCGGCGACGGATCCATGCTTGCGAAGACCGTTCGGCGTCTCAAGGCCCGGTCCGAAGGTGAGACCCCAATCTACCTGATAGCGTCCGAGCGGCATGCCGATCGCGTCATCTCCGACATCAGTCCACTCGGATAGGACGGCGGCAGACCGATTTTCGAGCCAGTTGGCCGCAACACCGCCGCGGCAGTCGCCATAGCAACCCTGCAGACGATCTTCGAGCATGGCTCCGACGCGCTTGTGCTCGTGGTCCCCTCCGATCATGAGATATCAACCGAGGCGCAATTCTGGGAAACCGTCGAGATGGGCCGGCCTGTGGCCGAGTCAGGACGCCTTGTCAATTCGGCATCAAGCCGACACATCCGGAAACCGGGTACGGCTACATCGAGGTTGCGGCAAATGCTGACGGCGTGGCCGCCGTTGCGCGCTTTGTCGAGAAGCCCGATGCCGAGACAGCTCGCCAATATGCGTCTTCGGGGAGGTTCTATTGGAACGCCGGCCTGTTCCTGTTTCGAGCGGACACGATGCGGCAGGCATTTCTTGAGTTCCGGCCAGATATCTGGGACAGCGCCGAACGGGCCTATAAGACCGCACGGACCGACGTTTCAGGCATCTACCTACCACAGAGCTTCTACTCAGCTGTCCCGTCGAGTTCGATCGACTACGCCGTCATGGAGCGTGCCCACGACATCGCGATGGTTACGGCCTCCTTCCGCTGGAATGATCTTGGATCGTGGCAATCGCTGCTCGAAGCCAGCCCTGTCGACAGCGACGGCAACGTTGTGAGGGGAGATGTCGTCGCGATGGACTGCAGCAGGTCCTACCTTCGAAGCCAGGGCAGGCTGCTGACCGTCGTCGGAATGAAGGATGTGGCGGTGGTGGCAACACCGGACGCGGTATTTGTTGCCCCCGTCAGCCACAGCCAGAACGTCAAGAAGGTTGTCGAGCAGTTGGAGAAGAGCGGACGACTCGAAACCAAGTTCACGGCGTCGGAAGACCGGGTCATCGTCAGTGGGTCATGGCGCAAGCGCGTCGAGCACTGGCTTTTCGACGAAACACTGCCGGTATGGTCCACTGCAGGGGTCGACGATGTGTATGGCGGATTTCATGAGTCGCTCGGTTTTGATGCGAGGCCGCTACGCAAGCCCAAACGCATGCGGACAATGGCACGTCAGATCTACGCTTTCGCGGTGGCCAAGGAACGCGGTTGGCCTGGGCCCGCCGACAAACTTCTCAACCACGGGATCGACTTCATCGCGAAATGCGGTCGTACCGACCGTGGCGGCTGGGTACGCACCCTAAAATGCGACGGCGGCGTGGCTGATCCGGCGGAGGATGCCTACGACCAAGCCTGTGTGCTGCTGGCGCTTGCCCATGCTCATCGATGCGGCCACCAGGATGCCCTACGGCTTGCACAAGAGACATTTCATTTCATCGACACGCATCTCGAGGACGCCAGCCTGAACGGCTTCCTCGAGAGCCCCGTCTGGAGCGGGGTGCGGCTCTCGAACCCTCACATGCACATGCTGGAATCCTTCCTTGCCTGGCATGGCGTCACGGGCGACCGCGCATACCTGCGTCGCGCGGCACGCGTCATCGATCTCTTTCGATGCCATTTCTTCGACCAGGAGAGCTGGACACTTGGAGAACGCTTCGACGTCGATTGGCTGCCGTTGCCGGGAGACGAGGGACAGTGGACCGAACCAGGCCACCATTTCGAATGGGCCTCCCTCCTCGTCGATTTCGCGCGGGCGAGCGGCCAGAAGGACTTAGTTGCGTTTGCGAGAAAGCTCTATTCGTCGGCGGTTGCCAGCGGTTTGAACCGGGCCACGGGTCTGGCCTATGCAGCCGTCTCGCGCCACGGACTGCCCCTCGACCGTCTTTCGCGAAGCTGGCCGCAGTGCGAGGCGATCAAGGCGGCAGTTGCGCTTGATGGTATTGGCGGGCCTGACTTGAAACCCGAGATCGAAGCGCGCGTTGCCCGGCTCTTCAGATGGCATATCGATCCCGCACCACTTGGCTTATGGATCGACAGGATTGATGAGCGCGGAAGGTCAGTAGCGACGGAGGTCCCCGCGAGCATCTTCTACCATCTGGTCACAGCTTTGATGCAGTACCTGGACAAGACCGGGGGACAGGTCGAGGCTTTCCCGCTGCCAGTTTCGGAAACCGGTAAGTCCTCTCTTAGGCAGGTCTACGCCTGACTTGACGGTCCCTCGTCAGGCGGAATGCAGTGCAAGCTCGCTGGGCTGCCGAAGGGCTTCACGCTGCTCGGGCTGAAAAGGTCGTTTGGCGCCTATCTTCGTCGAAGTCGAGCCTTCGACCAGCGGCTCATGTATGTATTAGACAGATTGGCAGGCGTAGGCTTCTGCCTCCAGCGCTCAAGCTTTTCGTGCCGGGTCGCCCCTGCTGAGATCCTTCGGGCGCTCATTTTCCGGCGTCACCCCGACGCCATGCGTTGTAAACATTAGCAAATGCTGATACATGGCTGACGGAGCCGGCTGGCTCACAACGGCAGGCTCAAGGCCCGGCAGTCATACCCGCACACCCAAACGGCAAGATTGTCGGGCCGCTTACGGACAAGTCATCCAACGCTTGCGCTGCTCCGGCGTCATAGCGCGGTTTGTAAGCTGAAGATTCCGATCGTCACAGCCGGTCGGTCTGACATTCGCTGCAAAGGATGATCTTGAGCAAGTCCCATGAAGGCATGGCTGGTCTGGCCCGAACCGGCGCACTGGCTCGCCTGCGCGTTGGGTCAGACAGGAATGACGCTCCGATGCTGCAGCGAATTTCATCGCCGACCATTGGTACCCTCCTCTCCGCCCCTATCGAACTCGCCGGCGACTGGGGCCGCATGATCCCTCGTTCCGCCGATTAGATCCTTGAGCGCATGCGCCATGCATGTCTTGACGGTGTCCGCCTCGTCTCCGATCGTCAACCGACAAAGCTCCGCGTCGAGGAGCATACCGCCGGTCCGCCCTCCATATGGCTGCATCCTGATGGGAACAGCATGGCATGGATCATCGTCGACATCGGCGAGCGGGACTGGTCGAAGCTTGCCTACCAGTTCGGCCATGAACTCAGCCATGTGACATCCAACAACTGGCAGGCGGACGCCAAGCCGGCACCTCCTTGCCAGTGGCTCAAGGAGGCGATGGTGGAGGCCTTCTCGCCGCGTGGTCTGGGACTTTTTGCAAAAAGCTGGAAGACGGACCTGCCCTTTGCCGGCGACAACGCTTTCGGCGACGCCATTGCCGGATATCGCGAGGATATCATCATACGCTATAGCAGGCTCGCCGACAGCCAGGGGCTCGCCCGCGATTCTGCAGCATGGTTCTCCGACAACCGCAGCGCCGTTCGCCCAAGCCAGTCCCTGACCATTCTTGCCCAGTACCATCAGGCTCCGGACAGTGTCGAGGCGCTTGGCGCATTCAACTGCTGGCCAGAGCGCACAGCTGTTCCAGCCAGCCAATATCTCCAACGCTGGAAAGCGAGCTGTGCCGAGTTGCGCGCCTCGACGCAACGGCGGTCAGCTGACTGGCCGCGGCGGCGACATCATCATCATCGACGATCCCCTGAAGGCGGAGGATGCACATTCCGAAACGACGCGCAACAAGTGCGCTGAATGGGTCTGAACGACTTTGATGTCGCGCTTCGACAACCCGGCCACCGGCGCCGTTATCCATGTCATGCAGCGTCTCCATGTCGACGATCTGGCGGGTGTCCTTTTGGAGGCGGGCGGCTGGGATCACCTCAATCTCTCCGCAATTGCCGACGAGGACGCCCGAATTCCAATGAGCGCAAGTCGCTGGCAGGAGCGCAAGATCGGTGACCTGCTCCATCCCGCTCGGCTCGGAATGCCTGAGCTTGACAGGCTTAAGCGCGATCTCGGGTCGTTCACCTTTTCCGCCCAATACCAGCAGTCCCCTGCCCCGGCGGATGGCAACCTCGTCAAACGCGCTTGGTTTCGCTACTACGACCTGGCTCAGTTCGATCGTCGTTCAATGACGATCGTGCAGAGCTGGGATACCGCTCTGAAGGGCGACCGAGTTGCGACTATTCGGTCGGCTCGACCTGGGCGAAAGACGATACCAAGTACTACCTCCTTGACCTCGTCCGTATTCGAGCGTCTTACCCCGACCTCGTCAAGGTCGTCCGCCAATCCATCGATGAGCACAACCCGGACATCGTCCTGATCGAAGATGCAGGCTCAGGTTCGAGCCTGATCGCGGATCTGGATAGCCAAGCCATCGCCACCACCCCGGTAAAAGCTCGGATCGACAAAGAGTCCCGTTTGATCCGCGCAGCAGCGATGATTGAAAATGGCAGCGTCTACCTGCCGAAAGACGCGCACTGGAAGGACGACTTTATCCTTGAGGTGCTTGCCTTTCCGAACGGCAGGCACGACGACCAGGTCGACTCCATGTCCCAGGCCTTGATCTGGATGAAACGACAAGCCGACGGGTGGGTTCTACATCGGGAAGTGCTAGCCGGCCCGTCGAGCGATCGATGTCTGCAAAGGGGCCGAAAGCGGATGGTCAGCTTATGGCGTCGCCCGTCGAATGCAGACAAAAGTGGCCCTTTTTGTAATGAAAAGCCCACCACCGGAGCACAGTGGTGGGCCTGACATGGCACTAGGAATGGAGAGCCGATCTGAGGGACGTTGGATCGGCCGCCCGACACCGAACTACGAGATGCGCCTCGTGTTCCAGCCTAATCGCCCTCAGGCTGCTACGGCGCTGTCGATTTCCTTCTTGACACGTTGTTCTGGTTTGAATACCGGGCGACCCCTAGTACATGGCCATCGCCCTTCTGGTGAGCACTGCTTGGCGCCTGGCGGGCGGCTGTGCGCTGTGGCGGAGGCAGTTCGGACGACACACCTCGACTAATGGCCGACTAGGCCCCGGTACGTGGCGGCACCCGATCAAGAAGAGTAATGTCCTCCGAGCCTGCAGCGGGCATTTCGCCATTCGGAGTCAACTTGTTGATCGCCTCAGGCAAATCACGCGTTATCCTGGCGATCAGTTCATCCCGGGACAAGCCCGTCTGCATTGAAAGCGAAGTCAGCGTTTCATCGTCGATCGCCGTCTCGACCTCTTTCGGCTCGATGGGTTGGTTCGGGCCGGGGCTGACCCAGGAATCCACCTTAGACCCGGCTCCCGCATTCCTGAATCGCTCGACGATATCGCCAAGCGCTGTACCGGAAACGCCTTTGGATAGTTGGTCCAGTATGCCGCCCTGCGGATTGTTCGGATCGCGACTCCCGCGCAGCAATTCGCCGATTTTGTCGCGATTTTGGTAGGCGAGCACGCCTAATATGGCCACAGCCAATCTGCCCAGATTTGCCATTGATCATCCTCCCAGCAATCACAGGGAAGCAGTTGTGGGCGGAAAGGTTCCGTAGCGGACGAAAAGTAGCCGGCAGCGTGTTGGAGCAAGATCGGCGGCATATCAGCTTCATTGGCTACGCAGCCAATTGCCTATGATTGAGCCGCTGCCCCGGATATATCGTTCTACACAATCCTCAATTGGTGGACTCCCGCGATATATCGGCAGCTAGTGTGTTCCGCCGTCAGGCCAGAAGGAGGGCAATGCCTGCGGAATCCGGGAGGAAACGATGACTGCAAAAAAAGAAGACTACCGCACGAACAGAGCTGACTATCTGCTTGCCGCGAAGAAAGGTCGAGCGACCGCTGATGATGATCGCAATGAGTCACTGGCAAGGGAGATGTGCCAAAAGGACTGGCGCTTAGCCGCGTTGGCCGCAAATCCCTGTAACAGCCTGCCGGAACCGAGGAAGCCAAGCCGCCCGCTTCTGTAAGAGCGGAAAGTCGCCTATTTGGGTAAGGCGTCCAGCCCTTCCGCCGCTCCGGCGTCAGAGCATTTTTGTGAACTGCAAGTTCCGATCATCGCGGCCAGCGGCGCGGCATTCGCTGCAATAGATGATCTTGAGCAGTTCCCAATGAAGGCAGGGCTGGCCCGGCCCGAACCGCCTGGCCAATGAGGCGACGTCAGTACCGCCCCATGGAACAATTTCTGGGCGCTCGGCATTGTTTGTCGAATTCAACGGAGGCCAGCCAATGTCCATCATTGAAAGCATCACCGGCATCTTCTCATCGAAGGAAGAGCCGAAAAAGGGGCGTGCAAGAAAGGCCGCTGCGCCGAAGAATGCAGCTCCGAAGAAAGCCGCTGTTAAAGCGTCCGCTGCCAAGAAAGCCGGTGCCGCACCGGCGATGTCAGCCCACTCGAAAGACTCTGCCTCAAAGGGTAAGTCAGGGCAGCGCAAGGCGGCCGCCAAAAAGAAGGCAGTCCACTGACGAAAGAACCCCGCGAAAGCGGGGTTTCTTTTACAGAACCGCCACCGGTTAACTCCCCAGGATCTCGGCCCGGCGCCTGCTTTCAGGCAATTCACCCTACGAAGGCGCCGGCCGTTCTTAGCGGAGACGGCCAGAGGTCGGAAACGGCAGCTGCGTAGATAGCTCTAAGGCAGGACGTTGCGGATTATTTCATGAGCGAAAAAGCCCGTTGCCAATGCCAAGGAGACGGGACAAGCCACCGAGCTCCAACAAGGGAGGGACCACGTGTCCAAAAGCTTTTTCGTCGAAGAGATGGCCGGCGATTTGCCGACCACAAGCGGCGAGATTACTGCGGAGACGCCTGAAGAGGCCGTCGCCCGCGTGATCAGCGACGCTGTTGTAACGGAAAATTGGGAAGCCGGCGCCGACGAGAAATGGGTCAGAGTGACAGACAACGAGCGCGGTATAATCTATCGATTTCAAATCCCGCCTAAGACGGCTGACTAGCCGGCCTGTTCCTACAATCTGGGTTGCAGAGAGGCCGGGCTACTGGGGAACTTATCGCATCCCTGCAATCTCTTCAGGTATCCGTAAGCCGGAGGCCTCCCGACACAAAGTCGTTCGCGCCGCTTCTTTGGAGGCGCAGCGTCCGTCTCCTCCCCGAATGCAAGGACTTCGCTCCTGCCGTTGAACCTCCACGTCCCACGAACGTTGAGCGCGACTAAGACCTATCGCCAGGGAGTGCAAATGACCAAACCGATCGAGAGCTGGAACGATACGTACAAACCAGTTGAGCTTGCCCAGAAATACGGTCTAACAATCGGGCAGGCTAAGATCGTCATCAGCTCCAACGGCCCTTCGAGACATGGCTGCGAAGTGGGAGCGGAGGCTTTCCGGAATGCCTTGAAGATGCGGACCGGGCGGAAACCTTCACGTCATCGTTCCGCCGGTCCAAATCCCCAGGCAGGTTGACCCAAACTCCATCAATCTGTGCGGCCGCCTTGTTGGTGGATGCTTCAAGCACGGCCTGATACGCCGGTATCTTCCTCGATTTCGTTGCTGTTGATGCGGAGCGACCTTGCATCGGCGAACCGGTTTTGCACCATCTCGGCGACAGAGATGACGTCATGATGCGCTTGCTCGGGCATATACTGGCAATCCATGATGCAGGAAATCGGTGCCGCGCGTTCATTAAAACAGAATGGCCGAAAGAACGGCCAAGCCGATTGACACAGGCACCGCTACCAGCAAACTCACTTCAACAATCAGGGTTTCTTTGTCGCTAAACAATGCACTTTTACTGGGGTTTAGGTTCCGAGCTACGAAGAGCCCGCTGGAGCTTGGTCAGCGGGCAGGTGGCCCGCTCGCGAACTCAACGTCTCGCGAAGAGAGCTTCTTCATCATCCCGCTGACGGCCTCCAAGGGCGGCTGCCGCACTTGCGATGAACGCTCCAATCACCAGCGCCAATGCGCCAATCAATGCTGATGTTGCGCTCGCCTTGCGTGCCTCGTCGGCGGCGGCCTTGGCTTTGTTTTTCGCGTCCTCGATGTTCCCCAAGACCGCATCAACACGCTTCGTGGCGTCAGCCTGTGACAGCCCCGTCCGCGCGGCTACCAGGCGCGCGAGGTAGGCTTTGTCGTCGGCGGAGACTTGGCCACTCACCGCGCTCACAGTGAGTATACGTGTTGCTTGCCCTACCGCGGCACCATTATCCTCGCCATTGGGGTTTGCTACTGTGCCTGCATCCGTGGGGCGGAAAAGAGAGTCCACAAAATAACCAAGTGCGTTGCCGGCCTGAGGGCTTGAGTTCGCCGCGGCTGCGGTGGCCCCTGTGGCGGCACCAAATGCGACATTGGAGGCTGCTTGGACCCCTGCGCCGAGAACCGAGGAAGAGCAGAACTCAGGACGCCCGCGACAAGGGGCACACCAGCGGCGGGCTAACGGCGAATGAACATGTTGCGCTGCCCCGAGTCCGATTGGGCTTCGCTGGTTCGCGAAGCTAAGGTGCTATTGGGCGACCTGGATCCCAAGTCAGTGGAAGAGAAACCGGCCGGCGACTAGATCCGCGTCACCTTGTCGAGATGCAGTCGCAGCCTTTGGCCTTCAGCATAGTTCAGAGCATATTGCTCGCTCACAAAGGTGCGGGCGCTTTCTTTCCCGTCCTCCTGGACGAGGACGTGCCATTCCCCACAAACCTCGGTTATCGAGACGGAATTCACGGTGCAATGCTCTGCGCTATAGGGATTGAGCAACGGTCTCGTCTCAATCAGTAATTCGCGCGACCGCTCGATCGCTTCCTTCGAGCTTGCGATGAGTACGACGTCGAGCGCTGTTTGGTTTGGGCAAGTGGAGACTGGATCGGCCAACGAATTGCTCCCGGTCTGGGTTCAGACAAGAGCGCGGTCGGTGTGTCTCTCAGCCGCCGATGTCCACAAGGTCGTTACCGGCGATAGGTCACTTATGCGCCCGTGCCGCATCGCCACCAACCACATTTGATATGGCAGTAGTCGCACGTTCCATCACAAGAGCCCGTTCGCCTGGGGAGGGTCGAACGGGCTCCGGGGTCTGGGCCCCCGGCTGCGCTGGGACCTCGGCACGAGCTGCGCAGCGAAACACAACAAGGCGGCTGGCGGATTGTTCCATTAGCTGGCGCTTGCTAACTATCTGCCGCTCCGGCATTGTAATGGCATGGCCAAGGGCAGCATAAAGGTCGGCGACGAGGTCGCCATAACGGCAACCGTGCGCAAGCGCGTGACAGAGGACAGGATCAGCGTTTTGATCCCGTCGTACCATCAACCACATTCGATCGTGGACACCACGCCTCACATCAGCAGCGGGCAGCAGATCGAGATTGTGGGAGAGGTCACACGCGTCGACGAGGACACGGTGACGGTCGGCGGCAAGGATCTCGGGATAACGGTCAAGACGAACACTGTGCGGCTGGTGACGAGCCACGTTCCACCTATGAGGAAGGCACCCTCCGCTAACTAGGCAACTTAGTCGCCTGTGGAGCGCCGTTCGCCTAGGTCGGCTCGCGCGCTCGCACCTCTGAGCCGGAACAAGGCCTGGCGATCATCGTTGGAGCGGTGACCGAAACGGGGCGCTATGCATGAAACCTACCAAGTCGAGGAGATGGCCGGCGAGACGCCGGTTTCCCGTAACACAGTCACCGCCAAGTCGCCGTGGGAGGCTGCGACCCTCAGTAACAAGAAAGAGGTCCAGGCGCGCAGAGAAGAACGGCTATGGGTTCGCGTTACCGAAGAAAGCGGCCGCGCGGTATACAAATACGCGTTCAAATAGCTGCCCTCGCCGGACCGGCGGAACGAGCAAAGGACAGGTGCGTTCCTCTTCATGGTTCTCGCCGACGAGATCGAAATGGTGAAAGGCCATGTGAGGCTGGGTGAGCAGCATCTGCTTCGTCAACACGAACTCATTGCCCAACTGGAGCGGGACAACCTGCCGACACGTCTAGCCATCGAATTGCTCCACCAATTAGAGGACATGCAAGCTCTGCACCGCCTGCATTTATCGCGGCTGCTGCGCATGGCTGTGGATAGTAAGCCCTCGTTCACCATATCAGGGCATCCAAATTAAAGGCGCAAACAGCGCGCCTAATCTGGACCTGCGTCAATTGAGACGCGCCCCACCCAAACGGCGGCCCGACGCTTTCAATCCGGGACCCCAACCAAAGTATGCGTCGGCCGCCAGATTTTTAGGCCTGGGATTTCGCGGGGGCGAGATCATGCAATGGCTGGAGCGAATGAAGGCGGCCATGTCCGCCAGAGAATTTCTGGTAGTGCCGCCCCGGGAAGCCCGCTACGAAAGCGCAGCCTATCGGGCTCAGATGGCGGCTGCTCTATCGGCCGCGATGCCCGACTCTACGTTTACCGTGACGCTTGAGCATCCGCAGCAGCAGGACGAGGAAGATACCTTTGTCGAGCCGAACGGCGTAGTGCTCAATCTGGAGCCGTTTCTACAGCGCGTTGCCGAAGCCCTGGCACCCTTCGTTGCCGACAAGACGCTCAACTAGACTAGCTGGCACCCCAGACACACGATGCCCGGCCTGCGGGGAGTCGGGGGGACTTCGGGCGGACAGGCCGGGCCCTTACCCCGATGAAGTGCGGGGCAGACTCGCATTATGCGCCAGCGTTGATCCCTCGACATTAACAATTTTAGGTATCGCTCACGAAAAGCCCGTCGCAGCTAATAAGCGTGAGCGACGGGCTTTCTGAATTCGTGGCTAACACCCCCGAGGGACCGACCACTGCCTGTAGAACTCGGTGTGATCGCATGTTGTTCCATTTTGCTACGCCATGCGCCCTCGGCGTGCTCCATCGCCTCAAAGATCAGCTCGGCAACGCTATCGACTTCTTCGTTAAATTTCCCTGGGTGAAATGCCTCCGCGTTCGGCCCCCTTCATCAATCAAGCCAGATCGCTCAATGCCACCGGATCATCCGAAATCGGTAGGTGTTCAGCCATCCATCGATATATGAATCGAGCCCCTCGCGTGCTCATCCGGCTATAAGCGAAATAAGCCTATCAGGTTCCGCTTTAGCGATGAGCCCGCATCGAGGGGAACGATGCGGGCTCTATGTCGGGTGATGCAAGCCCGACCGCGACGCCAGCACAGCCTAACCAAAAGATGCGTCGCCGTTATCCGAACCGCCGCCTGGCTGGAATGTTCCAGCAACAAAAAGCCCGCTGGCTGGGAGCTAGCGGGCTGTGCAATCTCCGTGGGTGGGCTGTCAGTCGGACAAGGACCGGCGGCCCCGATGGTCCAGCAACAATGGCTGTGAGCTTCGCCTTGCAACGAGCACAGGCGATCGCTGCGAAACAAAGCGATGGAGCGAGCGTTGTTCTGCTGTTCAACAAGGCTAGCGGCATGCCCACTTTTCATTTTTCCACGTCGACAACGGCGAATTCAACCCCGATGATGAAGGCGTCGATCTTCCCGATCTGGATGCCGCGCGCCTGGAAGCAGTGCGCGCGGCCGGCGAGATGATCAACGACAGCAAGCAGTCTTTTTGGGAGCATATGACCCCCTGGATCATGAACGTAACGGATGACCAAAATCGGCTTCTGTTCACTCTCCAGTTCGCTGCAAAGGTGCCATCTGGACAGGCCCTTTACATTCCGCGAGAGGGCGAAGCAAAAAACCCGCTGGCCGAAGCCAGCGGGTGAGAGGTGGTTGGTCTCGGACCCACCAGGACCGAGCGACCAATCATGTGCACGGGCCGCGCCTACAAATTTTTAGGGAAGGGCTTGCTTCAGGCGCAGCTCGTCGATCTCCCGCTTCAGGTCCTGGATGACGTCACGACGCGCGCCGAAGTCCTGACAGTTCGTCAATGCGGCAATTTGAAGTCCGCCGGTCGCCCGATTCCGCCGCATCCACTCGTTGTGCATCACGCCGGTCGGAAAGTAGCGCCTTCCGCCCCGTCTGCCGGGTTTCCGTGGCGTGCCACGTTCCGTGCCGGACCTGGAACCAATCGCGCGCGCCCAAGTTAGGAAGAGCTTATCGGGGACTTCGCTATGCTCCTTGCCTTGGACGATGCGATCTCGTCGGCTGTTTTGGCCGGCCGAGGGGCAGATGTGGAAATCTTCGGCGTGGTCGACCTCACCAGCAAAATTGAAACGCGGATCAGCGCTTTAAGCGTGGGGCACGCCATCCAGTTCGTCGCCAACGCGTCGGTGCTCGGTTACGATGTTCGCGGTGCCATGGTCCATACGGGTTACCGGGCACGCCAAGCCTCAGGAAATGGGGCTGCGACCGCCTGTGGTCGCAATACGGTGGCGCCTTGCTCCAGCCTTGAATGCCGGACGCGGGCGCGCTGCAGTAAACTGGGATTGCCGATCCCACCGGCTAAACGCTAATCCTCGTACCTCCGTGCTGACGGCCGGCGCTCGTAGTCTACTGGGGCATTGCCAATATTCGAGCCTCTCCACGCCCGACCTCGCGTCCAAGCTTGAAAGCGGCATAGACTGCGCCGAGAGTTATCAGCAATCTGAGCATGATTGTTCTCCGTTCAGGGCAGAGGAGCCGGAGCAACTCCTGTTGGTTCCGGCAATCGTCCTCGAGTGGAACCCGCGCCCCTCGGCAAGGACGCGGGCCGGTGTCTCCACCAATCTGCGGTCGCTTGAGGGGACGATCGCAGACCTCTTTTCAACAAGCTGAATTACCGCTTGTTCCTTCATCAAAAGAAGAACCGCGACTGAAGCCCTCTCGTGAAGGTTCGAATTAGAGCGCCGGCTTCAGAGGGGTGAACAAGCTAGCGACCGGTGACGCCCTCGGCAGAGAGCGAAAACCAATCCCGCAGTCTTCGAGGTGTTTCGGTCCGGCTGCCGAGGAAGAGAACATACCTTTCCAAATCCAGAGCTTGGGTAGTTCCAGTCCGACGGACGCGCGTGCAATTCAAGAGACTCGTGGTGGCGTCGCGAGCGGCGTGCTTTCAGTGCCAGTGCGCTACATGCACACGCCGCCGGAAGTTCTTTGCCTCGACGACGTGCAAGCTACCGTCGATCTGGTTTGCGCCTACTGTCGACGATTGACGCCTGAGCTGGACTTCACGCCAGAATGAGGGGGTTCCCTTCCGGCATAGGCATGACCAGAAGGTCCCTTCACCTTTCAACAGTTCACTGGTCCCGATTGGCGCCGAGCTTGCTTCTGGAACAGATGACCGTTGACGGAGTTCGGTAGTGGGCAGCAGGCTCCAATCTGCCCAAGCGGCCCGCTGCTACTTCTCTTGGCTGAGGCATCACTAGCAGCGGCCACTCCGGCTAAACGCGACATGATTGATATGGGGAAGAAGGAAAAGCTTAGGGCCAAACATAGAGCTGAAAAGCCTTTAGAAAGCGCGCTCATCGCGGAAGCAGCCTACTACGCCCGCAGGTGCGGTATCACCATCCACGAAGCCGCTAAGATCATTCGACAAGCCACACACCGAACCAGATAGTTTCGCCGACCAGACGTCATGCTCAGACTAACCACCTCGAGTTACCGCCATCGTGCCACTGGCGACAACCATCCAGTTCACTTCGGCCTTCTTCATCTGCCCTCGAAGCTCCGGTTTCAGGCCCTTGTCGAGCATTGTGACAATCGAGCCTGGATCCTCGAGATGGCTGAGTCTCTTCGGTCGTTACGTCGAGCAACATGTTCTTGCGGCCGAGATCGTCTTCGCCCCGGCCTTGGGTGAAATAGCGCATGCAGCAAGCTCGCCAACCGCGCCGCCGAACTGCTCCATTTTTAACCTCCCGCCAGCAGCAACTTGACTGGATGCTGCACAAGCACGCTAGCGGAACAACAAGGGCCTGTGCTTGTTCGGCGGCGATGATCAATCCGGGCATCAATCGCTTTTGCGATGTCGCTGTTGTGGGGGGCGGTCCTGCCGGTCTTGCCGCGGCCGTCTATCTGTCTCGCTTCTTGCGATCCGTGCTGCTCTTCGACGCCGGCGACGGACGGGCGGAACTCATTCCCAAGACCCACAATTGCCCAGGCTTTCCCGATGGCGTTTCAGGCAAGGATCTGCTGGCCCGCTTGAGAGCGCAAGCGATGGCATACGGAACCGAAATAGTCGCGGCGGGCGTAAAGTCTCTGACAGCAAGACCCGGTGCTTTCGTTCTGGCAACGACTACCGGTCATGTTCATGCGTCCCGCGTTGTGCTCGCGACGGGCGTCGTCGATCGGGCCCCCGCTATGCATGGCCTGCGCAAGGCGATTGCGGCAGGGATTGTTCGGCTGTGTCCTGTTTGCGATGCCTATGAGGTTCAGGGACAGCGCATCGCGGTTGTTGGCCCCGAACGCTCGGCTCTTAAAGAGGCTCTGTACCTGCGGCACTACAGTCGGGACATTTGCATCATATGCAACTATCCCGAAGACGTTTCAGGGTCTACCCGTGCGAAGGCTGGCGCCGCCGGCATTGCGGTCCGGGACTTCGTGGACGATCTTGTTCCACGGAACTCCGGCCTCGATCTCGTCATGGCGGATGGATCGACGGAGCGGATCGACGTGCTTTATGCCGCCATGGGGTGCGACGTTCGATCGGAACTCGCCATGGAAGTTGGCGCGCACTGTGATGAGGACGGCTACATTCTCATTGGACCACACGCGCAAACCTCGATCGAGGGGGTCTACGCCGTCGGAGACGTGGCCAAAGCACTGAACCAGATAGCGGTGGGATTTGGTCAGGCGGCTTTGGCATCCACTCATATCCACAATGCCATGCTAGCGGAGCGAGCCGGCTCACGATGCGAGAAAGAGCCAGAAGCGCATCATCAGTCCCCAAATCCACGACCTGGCGGATGATAATAATCCACAGGTCAATTACCGGCTTTGATGCCTATCAGCCTTCGGTCACGCCCTCATCGCGGCCACCGACGTTTCACAACGCGGAAACCGTACCTGCCACCGTTGATGCCATGCACCTTGTTCAAATTCTGCTCCCATGCATGGACAACCAAGGGCAGCCTTTCGGGCAGGAAGAATTCGAGAGGGTAAAGGAAGAGCTGGCTGGCCGTTTCGACGGCGTTACCGCTTTCCTCCAGGCTCCTGCGGATGGGCTGTGGAGAATGGGGGCCGAGGGTGTTCGAAATACCCCTGGGATATAGCGATGACGCGGATCGCGACGTTCAACGTCAATGGCGTCAATGGCCGCTTGCCGGTGCTGCTGAAGTGGCTTGGCGAGACTGCCTATGACGTGGTCTGCCTCCAGGAACTGAAAACGTCGGACGACAAATTTCCGATCGAGGCAATTCGAGATGCCGGCTTCGGCGCGATCTGGCACGGCCAGAAATCCTACAATGGCGTGGCAATCCTCGCGCGTGGAACGGACCCGGTCGAGCGCCGCCGCGGCTTGCCGGGCGATCCCGATGATACGCATAGCCGCTATTTAGAGGCGGAGATCGACGACCTTGTCGTCGGCTGCATCTATCTCCCCAATGGCAATCCGGCGCCAGGCCCCAAGTTCGATTACAAGCTCCGCTGGTTCGAACGTCTCCTGACCTACATCAAATCCCTACTAGACGAGCACGCCGTTCTCTGTGGCGACTACAATGTCGTCCCCACCGAGATGGACGCTGTAGTGCCTGCGCGCTGGTTGGGCGATGCCGTCTTCTTCCTGGAAAGCCGGAGCGCCTACGCTCGCATGCTGGACCTGGGCTGGGTGGATGCGATTCGCCGGATCCACCCAGGCAAGGGCATATACACCTATTGGAACTTCTCCTGTCGCGGCGGCTACGATCGCAGCTCCGGCCTGCGCATGGATCACTTGCTTGTAAGCCCATCGCTTGCGCAGACGATCCAAGCTGCAGGTGTCGATGTCGAGACCCGTGGGTGGGAAAAGCCCAGCGATCACGCACGCCTGGATCGACGTCGACCGATGAAACCGCCGCGCTTGCCCCCCCTTCCGGCCTGGACCTTTGTGCTTGTTCAGCCCGCGCCGATAGATCACTGACCCGTCGTCCCGAGGTGCGTCGATTGACCGGTCAGACGCGCTCCCGATCGCCGGCACGATATTGTCGCGCTAGTCGAGCGTGCCGCGGGCGCGGCGTGATCGCCCTCAAGGCTCATCAAAGCAAAAATTCCACCAGAAGGTTCTTTCGCCCTGAGCCAAGAGCGGGTGACCATCCGCCATTCTATTTCCGCGAGGAACAATCACCGCGCCGCGATGTTAGGGAGCCTCAACCCTGGAGGCCCCCCATGTTCATGCACAACAAGCGACTGCAGTACACCGTCCGTGTCTCGGAACCCAATCCGCGTCTCGCCTGTATGATCATGGAACAGTTCGGAGGCGCCGATGGCGAGCTTGCCGCCGCCATGCGCTACTTCACCCAAGGGCTGGGCGAAGACGATGTCGGCCGCAAAGACATGTTGCTCGACATCGCAACCGAGGAATTGAGCCACCTGGAGGTCGTCGGCTCGATTGTCACCATGCTCAACAAAGGCCTGAAAGCACAGCTTGCCGAAGGGCAGATGAAGGAGGCAGAGCTCTACTTGATGGTTGGCGCCAGCGGCACGACGGCCAAGGAGTCCATCCTGTTCGGCGGCGCACCTGCGCTGTGCGACTCCGCTGGGGTGCCGTGGACTGCCGCCTATATCGATTCCCGCGGCGAGCCCACCGTCGACCTGCGGTCCAACATTGCGGCGGAGGCAAGGGCCAAGATCGTCTATGAGCGGCTGATCAACATCACCGATGATCCCGGCGTCAAGGACGCGCTAGGGTTCCTCATGACGCGCGAAATCGCGCATCAGAAATCGTTCGAGAAAGCGCTGTACGCGATCGAGAACAACTTCCCCACTGGCAAGCTCCCCGGCATCGAGAGATTTGCCAGCATGTACGTCAACACGTCGCAGGGCGAAGGGGACATAAACGGGCCGTGGAACTCGGGCGATGAATGGGACCGCGTGGACGACCTTGAGGAAGTCATGCCGGCGGACGATGGCGATGGGACGGCAACAGTCAAGCTGGCGGCCAAGGACATGAAGATCGTAGCCAAGATGGGCGAGCGCACGCTTTCTGACCCCTCCTCCGCTCCGACCACGGGCGCGGATCTAGGTGCCGGACCGGGGGCCGGACGAACCAAGAATGGCGACATGGGCGGCGCGGCGAGCATCAAAGAGGCGCCTGCGCGGGCAGAGGCCACCCCTCGCAAGAAAAGATGAAGTGGGCTGATTGGGCCCTGCCAATTTGACGAGGCCCGGTGCGTCCTTACGGGGTACACGAGATGCCAAAGGCGGGAGAGACAGCCCTCGCTGGCCGCAAGACACTGTCGTTGCGTGTCCGTATCGCGCAGAGTTCGGGAGCTCGTCAGAACAGCTCGATTGCGGGCCGTGTGATCATGAGCCAATAGATCGCGGCCACGCATGCGAATGCTGGAAACCCGAAAGCGAACCAAAGCCGAAAGAGCTGTTTGTAGCGCTCGGGCGGCGGGATGCCAGCGGATGCGGCTTGCGCAGCGAGATCCCGCATGCGCATCTGCATCCACACCACCGGTAACCAGAACAGCCCGGTGACGACGTAGAGCAGGATCGACAGCACGATCCAGCCCTCGCGGAGCGAGTAGCCAGACTGCCAGGCCAATGCGGCGCCGGTTATCGGTTGCGCGATGACGGCAGTGGCGGTGAACAGGAAATCGGCAATGACGACGATCCGGGCCACGGCGGCGATCGTGGCGGCGCTGCCGGTCCGGTGGGCGAGGAGCATGAAGAACGCAATGCCGGCACCGGTGCCGAGCAGCACGGCAGCGCCGATGAGGTGCAAATATTTCAGCGCAAAGTAGAGCATCAGCGTTCCTCCAGGATCGCCAGCGCGCAGAAGTGCAAGACGAGTATCGGCAGGATTTTCATCAGGGGGCCGAGGGGCTCGTTCCACAGGTCCGGGCGAAGAATTGTTCCAGCAATCGCATAGAAGGATGAAATCGAGATCGCCCCCCAGAGCCCTACCCGGCTGGCCGGACGCCATGCGATCATCGCGCCGACGACCATATCGGCCAACGCGCCTGCGACAACAGCCGGGCCGGCCAAGGGCTCGAAGGCGGTGTTGAGCAGAAGCTCCACTCCGCTGCGCCAACCGGTGGTGAGGGAGATGATACCGGTCGCGATCCAGAAGAACGGCAGAACCACGAAGATTGCCGGCTTCACGAAGTAGAGCCTGGCAAACCAGCGCTCTTGCACGGTGGGAGGGCTGGCGGCCAAGGCGGACGCGAGACTGGACGGCTGGAGCCCGGTTGCAAGCTTCCACGGCTCCAAAGCGCCGGTCGCACCGCGCGCGATTTCCTTGGCGGCGTTGGTGCGTATTGGAGGCCGCCAGCCGAGGAGGCCCGCCACGTCGCCGAGCCGGTAAAGCGTTGCGGCCATCCATCCGGGCAGGACAAACTCCTTCGCTCTGCCCCACCCAAACCATTGGCGGTACCGGGCGACGACTTCGCTCATCGTCAGTGCCTCGGGTCCTGCCAGTTCGAGCGTCAGGCGGAACGGGCCTTGCCTACCGAGCAGGATCGAAACAGTGGAGACCACATCGTCAAGTTGGACCACCTGCAGAAGCCCCGTGCCGGGCATTGCTGGAGCCAGCGGCAGGGCCGCGAGGCCTCGAAAAAGGGCGCTTGCGCCGAAGGCGGGCCGACCGAGCACCACCGAGGGCCGCAGGATCAACCAGTTGAGATCACGCTCCATCAACGCATGGTCCCCAGCCAGCTTGCTGGCCGAGAAAGCTGAAGGCTGTTCCCGGTCGACACCGACTGCAGAGAAATGGATAACCCTTCGCACGCCTGCGCGTTCGCAGGCAGCAAAGAGAGCCGAGGCGCCGGTAGCATGAACGTTGCGCGTATTCTCCCGAGCACTGTCCTGAAGCACGCCCGCGCAGTTCACGACAGCGTCGACCCCACGAAGGTGGGGGAGCCAGTCTTCCGCCTCCAATGCCCTCGCCATATCGATGACGACGCTCCGCCCCTGAAAAAGGCCATTTGGTGTGCGGCCACGGACAGCCCGGACGACTTCGTGCCCCTCCGCCGCAAGGCGCGCGCACAATGTCGAGCCAATCAGACCTGAAGCGCCAGTGATCAGAACGATCATCCTTGCTTGATCCATCGCGCTCTCTCCCGTCTCGACCACGTCGCATTCTCCCGGATCTCAGGCGGCGCGGCGATCGCCACTTCGCGAACCGCACTTTCTCAATCCTTCAACTTCGCCTTTCCAACCTGGGGCCTGTCCGTACGCAAAAGCAATCAGAACGTAGGGTTTCGTACGCTGAACCAGCGCACCCGAACTTGCGAACGCGACAAGCTGTTCCACTCGGCGGGTGGGCCACTGTGAACCGGTCAGGGTAGTTCGCCTCCTGACTCCAGCGTCGGTGGGTCGCTTGGGTTCGCCTCGACGAGGGCAGCAAGGCGAGAGAGGAAACCGAGTAGCCCTTTTTCAGGATCATCGTCGTCGCCCGTGACCACTGTGATGCCCCAACGCGCCAGCACCGCCTCCTCGACCGGATCACGGTGCGCCATGAAAATGAAGGAGGGAGGCCGATCCGCCTCGTAGCCCGATCGGCTCCAAGTTTGCCAGAGCCGGTGCAGGAGCAACCGGATGTTCAGGTCGGAAAGGCTGTAGCCAATGAACAAGACCGTGCTGCCCAAGGCGTCCGAACGGAACCTCACGTCGAGCGGCGAGTCGAATGACAGCCGGTCGAGGTAGTCAGTCTCTGTGAGAACCAGGGAGGAATCGTCATCGAAGTCGCCGTGGAATTTCACAATGTAGGGGACATCCCTGCGCGCCTTCGACACGTCCCGCGCATTGGCCACTTTGACGTATTCGACGCCATGTATCTCAAAGGCAACTTCGAGGTTCCGATCGTAGTTCGTGGTATAGATCACCGGGAAGTTCAGCGCGACGATGAGACGGTGCAATTCGGATGTTTCGATCTTGTCGCGGCTAACGGTCCAGTGCCGGTCCATCCAACTGCGAAGCGGTCCGATGCTGCCATGCTTGATGCGGTAATACTCGGCAAGGGTCTGAAAGCGATCACGCTGCCTGCCAAGGTCCACCTCAAGGCCAAGCTCATCCGCCATTCGCTGGATCAGTTCCTCCCAGGAAGGCAGTCCGACACTCATGGAGACGCCCGCCCCGACGAACAGGACGGCGTCCCGTTCTCGAACGGATTTTGCGAGCGGCACAAGAGGATCGCTGGTCATTGCAGACCGAGGAGAGACGAGCGCTGCCCATCACCGAATCGGTGGCCGCCGCAGCAGCGGCGTCGACACCCTGCGCATGCTCCGCAATCATGTCCTGCCATCATCCCTCTTCTCGTTCGATACAAGTTTATCTGCCAAGCGGCCACGCGAGAGCTTCCCCCGACGCCGCTCATCGCTTGTTCCGGTGCTGTAATTGGCGATCGGCGGTAATGCGCTTTATCATCCTAGCTCTCGGAGCTTCCGAGCTTCCTTGACGAGCACGGCAAGGTTGTCCCCATGCCTTTGAATCAGGTCCCGCGCCTGTTGCTCTGTGATGCCGTTCACTGCGGCGAAATAGGCGAGTTGGTCTACATCGCTTGTCGAAATGCGATTTGCATGTCGGACATCGTTGTCAGCGCTGTCACTTCCGCAATTAAATATATTCATACGGGGGCGCATGACGTCCTCGCATAGGCTTGGCGTCCGGGGCTGCTAGAGAATCGGGCTGCACACACAACAAACATGATCCCGGTTCGCCATCTGGGCTTGGGCCGCGAAATTCTGTTTGTCTGCCGCAAGCTCATAGCTGGCAGCTCTCCACTGCAACGCGACCGAACAACGGCCGAGAGACATTGTTCCAGTCGACGATCTTGTTTGATTGCCCGGCCTTGCCGAAACAGGCCCGCGAGCTTGTTAAGAGCCGGTCAGTCCACTTCGGAAGCACGCATACGCCGAAACTTGCCAAGCCATGGCGCCAACTGGCATCGCCTGGCTTACCTAATGAAGCCCAGAACACTCGTGAGCGCTTCACTCAATTGAGATGTCGCAACATGGATCCTGTGCAGCCATCTAACGCTAATTCTGGCGGGGCGGGTTGCTTTCTCCGCAATCGCAGCCTGGAGTGTTAGGACAACTAGATCGTCGACGGCCGCTTCCGAACCCCCTCGGTATAGAGCAGCCTGTTTGGGCAAGGAGCCAAGCAAACGAACAACGTTCAAGCGGGAAATTTCACAGGGTGCCATGCTGGTGATCTTACCAGCTCAGGGAGAGGCCGCGATTGGCCTCGCCCTGTCGGACTGGAGACTATCTATCGACATCTCCCAGCACGATATCGATAGATCCCAGGACAGCCGTAACGTCGGCAAGCAAGTGACCGCGGCACAGCAGATCCATCGCCTGCAGGTGCGCGAAGCTCGGCGCTCGCAGCTTGCAGCGGTAAGGCTTGTTGGTGCCGTCCGCCACCAGATAGACCCCGAACTCGCCTTTGGGTCCTTCGACCGCTGCATAGACCTCCCCCGCGGGCACGCGAAAACCTTCCGTGAAGAGTTTGCAATGATGGATCAGCGCTTCCATCGAACGCTTCATCGCAGCACGCTTGGGCGGCACGATCTTTCGGTCCGGATTGGAGATGGGGCCAGGCCCCTCCTTCACCAGCAGTTCGATACACTGGCGCATTATTTCGCCGACTGGCGCATCTCTTCCATGCGCACGAGATACCGGTCGTAGCAGTCGCCGTTCTTGCCCACCGGAATGTCGAAGTTCATTTCGGAGTAGCATTCATAGGGTTGTGCTTTGCGCAAATCCCACGCTGCGCCCGAGCCGCGCACCATCACGCCTGAGAAGCCCCATCCCAGGCATCCTTTCAGAGAAATACGGGATTGCCAACGTCGAGGAGCAGCATCGTCAGCGTTGCGCAGTCACGTTTCGGCCCAGACCACCGTCTGCGATCATTCTGACGCATGGCCATTTCGATCATGTCGGCACCGTGCTGGAATTGGCCAAGATGTGGGACGTGCCGGTCTATGCCCACCCGGATGAGCATCCATACCTGGACGGGACCGCATCCTATCCTCCACCCGATCCTTGGGTTGGTGGCGGCCTGATGGCGTTGCTTTCGCCACTTTTCCCGTGTGGCCCGATCGATCTCGATACCCGGCTTAGACCCTTGCCTAAGGGTGCGTCGGTGCCAGGCATGCCGGGTTGGCAGTGGCTGCACACGCCCGGGCACGCCCCAGGTCACATCTCACTGTGGCGCGAAGCCGACCGTGCACTGATTGCCGGCGACGCCTTCATAACAACAGGCCAGGAATCGGCCTACGAAGTCGCCGTGCAGCAGCTCGAAATGCACGGCCCGCCACGCTATTTCACGCCCGACTGGGAAGCCGCCGAGGGCTCGGTCCGCGAACTGGCCGCTTTGAAACCGGAACTGGTGATCAGTGGCCATGGAGGCGCGGCGGCTGGCGCGGGAATGCGCCAGGGTCTCGATCGGCTCGCGAAGCGGTTCGACCAATTCGCGGTGCCCGCAGGTTCGAAATATGTCCGCAAGCCAGCGACGGTTAGAAACGGCCGCGCCTACCAGATGCCGCACAGGACTGGCTGACGAAACCAGCATTGATACTCAGGGTTGCCCTCCAAAAGCCCGAACACAGCCGAGGAACCTTTCAGAGACCGCCGGGTTCTGCGCATCTCAGGGATCAGGTTTTGCCGGAATACCATGCAGCGAAGCAAGCGCTCGGAACAGGTTGCAAGCGTTGTGAGACAGCAATTCACAAACGATGGCGGCGCCACTTGCGCGCGCTCCCGGTTTTTCGCTCGGAGGGATGGCTACCCGACCACTTGCGTACAGTCATGGATCGGCTCAAGGCAAGCGAGATGAAGAACCCTAGACGCTGATCATTCGCTTTCCTTGCGAATTGAAGTAGCGGACCTTGGCCCTCCACCCCGTTCAGACCTTGAAACTTGACCAGGCCAAGCAGCCGCCGACCAACGGCGATGTGCTGACGACAAGGGCCCCGTTGGCATGCAGACTGAAGAGTCCTCCCCATGAGACCGGCCCAACGACCCATATAGATCCGTCAGAGCTGTTCCATCTTGTGCTCGTACCCGCTCTGAGAATCGCCTGCATCATGGAAGCCGGGTTCATCCCGTTCTGGAATACTACTATCACTTCGGAGTTCCGAGTGAAGCTTGGTCCCACCGCTGCCGCCAGCCCTGACAGTAAGACAATGCTCATCAAGGCGGCGCCCATGCCTCCACTGGCTGCTCCGCTCCGGCTCGGGAATGCCCAGGCGAGCAGCAAAGGCAAGAGGCCAAAGATAACGAGCCACCCGATGTCCCAGGCAAGCGGAGCATCACTATTCATCTTAATCCGATGCAGCCCGAGCAGCCAGTGGAATACAACCGCGTCGGCAACGTGCCACATGCCAAACCCGACCAGCGAAAGCCGCAGAATCTCACTCGTCGTGACGACGCGTGAATTCGTTGCTCGAGCCGCCACCAGCAAGATGGTGGCCAATACAAGCAACAGGTACATCACCAGATGAAAAAGGCCGTCGCTCATTACCTGGAACCGCAGGTCGGATCCGGGGGAGAAGGCTGAAAGCAAGTGATGCCACTGCAAGATCTGGTGCAGCACAATGCCATCGAAAAAACCCGCCAGCGCGAAGCCGACCAGCAGCCAACCGCAAAGCGCTTGGCGATTCACATCATGACGCGAGCGATTAACGGCATCATGGACTGACATCAGGTCCTCGCACGTCCGTGCCGCGGATCGGCACATATGGTCCCTTCTCAGCAGGGCCATGAAGGCCATGACGGGCCTCCAGCCAGAACACGAAAATCAATCCCCCGGCGATGGCCAAAAGCACCAGTAGGGCTGCAAACATCTCCAACATAGGCGTCGCTCCAGTCGGAACCGAACAGACCGTTCGTTCGGTTGTTCCAGCGGCCGAAAAATTTACCTTCCGTCAGCCGGGAACAATGCTCCGATTGCCCGGTTCGGTGCGCCTGGCGCGTGCACAACTCGCTGCCAGTCATCCGGCTGAAGATCGAGAGTTGCCATGTCCCCCACCGAGACAAGTGCAGAACTTCATTCTGGAGTCCGCCATCCCACCGGAGCCGCGCGCTGGCTGTTCTCGACCAATCACAAAGACATCGGAACGATGTATCTTGTCTTTGCGATCATCGCGGGCATCGTTGGAATGCTCCTATCGGTGGCGATGCGAATGGAGCTACAGGAGCCCGGAATTCAGATTTTCCCAGGCTTGGCTTCATTCATCTACGGTTATCAGGGCGATTCGGCGATCGACGGCGCCAAGCAACTCTACAACGTGTTCACCACTGCCCATGCGCTGATCATGATCTTTTTCGCCGTCATGCCAGGGCTGATCGGGGGCTTCGGAAACTGGATGATCCCGTTGATGATCGGCGCGCCCGATATGGCGTTCCCGCGGATGAACAACGTTTCGTTCTGGCTTCTTCCACCGGCCTTCCTCCTGCTCCTGTTCTCCATTTTCATGCCCAGTGTGCCTGGCGGCTTCGGCGCTGGAACCGGCTGGTTTCTCTACCCGACCCTGTCAACGTCGGGGCACCCGGGGCCTGCCGTCGACCTTGTTATATTGGCCCTGCACATCGCTGGCGCGTCCTCGATTCTAGGCGCCATCAACTTCATCACCACGATTTTCAATATGCGCGCTCCTGGCATGACGCTGCACAAGATGCCCCTGTTTGCCTGGTCGGTTTTGATTACCGGCTTCCTGCTGCTACTCGCTCTACCAGTGTTGGCCGGCGCGCTGACGATGCTGCTGACCGATCGCAATTTCGGCACCGCCTTCTTCGTGCCGGACCAAGGCGGGGACCTAATCCTCTACCAACATCTCTTCTGGTTCTTCGGCCACCCGGAAGTCTACATCATGATCCTTCCGGCCTTTGGCATCGTCAGCCAGGTCATCTCTACTTTTTCCCGCAAGCCGATCTTCGGGTATTTGGGGATGGTTTATGCAATCGTCGCCATAGGTGCGATCGGCTTTGTCGTGTGGGCGCACCATATGTACACGAGCGGGATCGGCCTCGATACCCAGCGCTACTTCACCTTTGCCACGATGGTAATCGCCGTTCCGACGGGCATCAAGGTCTTCTCCTGGATCGCCACCATGTGGGGCGGATCAATACGCTTACAGACGCCGATGCTCTGGGCTCTCGGCTTCATCTTCCTTTTCACGATTGGTGGCGTAACCGGCGTCCAGCTGGCCAATGCGGGGCTCGATCGCGAGCTGCACGACACCTACTTCGTTGTCGCCCATTTCCATTACATCCTATCGCTCGGCGCGCTCTTCGGTATCTTCGCAGGATGGTACTACTGGTTCCCCAAGATGACCGGATATATGTATAACTCCGTTCTTGCCGGGGTACATTTTTGGACAACGTTCGTTGGCGTCAATCTGGTGTTCTTCCCGCATCACTTCCTCGGCCTAGCAGGGATGCCACGGCGCTACATCGACTACCCTGACGCATTTGCCGGCTGGAACATGGTGTCCTCTTACGGCTCGTACATCTCTGGCGCGAGCGTGCTCTTCTTCCTGGCCTGTGTGATAGAAGCTTTCTCCAGGAGACGCCAAGTTGGCAGCAATCCTTGGGGTCCAGGAGCCACAACGTTGGAATGGATGCTGCCCTCACCCCCTCCGTTCCATCAGTGGGATAGCCTGCCGGTGATCAAATAACCGGCGCCTTTTTCGAAGCCTGAGGACGCCACGGCACTCGCTGCAGAAGATGATCTTGAGCAAATCCCACTGAAGGCAGGGCTGGTTTAGCCCGCACCGCCTGGCCAATGCGGCGACGTCGAGTACCGCCCTGCGCTTGCATTTGAGGCAGTGGACGCATAGGCCTGTGCCGCCGCAACTTGCCGCCGAGCGTGGCTTCTGTGAATGGATATTCTTTGCCCATGGCGATCTCCACAAAGGTCGCACCCACCCACCTTCTGATAAGGATCAGTCGCCAAGAAGGAAACCGGATCGATTGACCGTCTTCGACCGCTTCTCTTGCTATTTGTGCCCGCGCTTCTTTGCGTCCGTTTTGGTCCGGTTTTGAGTCTCCCGGGCTAAACGCGCTTCCCTCAATCGCGCTGTTTTCTCCGCGCGTTCCTGCCGCTCAACCCGCATGATTTCGTCAGCCGCCCGCCTTGCGCGTTCATCCCGGTCATTATCAACCTGACGGATCATCTCACTCTTCCGGCTCTAAAGATCTGAGGAACAACGCTCCGCGAAGCGGGACGTTCCTGTCTTGGGATGATCAACTTGGATCTCCTCGAACGCTCGCTGGAATACGATAGCTAACTCTAGATCTTATTGTTCGAGGTGTTCGCTTTGAGGAATGCAACGAAGAACTCACTCTCCTCACACGAGCAAGAGTCTCTCAACGTTGACCGGAGGCAACAAAGTGAACTCCCCCAAACGCGCCGTGTGTACCGACCCCATCATAGTCTAAGCTGCTATCCAACAACCGGCTCTAAACGGCCTCGCGACACTGAAAGTGTCCGGCCGGACACCTGCCTCAACCTGCTTCCACGTCACGGGATGCGCGATCGGGTAGCCGAGGCGGGCTCGCGGAGAAAATGCGCCTACGGCAGTGTTGCCTCGGCCGTTGCGGAGGTAATCAAGGAAGATGCGTCCTGCGCGTGCTGATGGATCAGCTGATAGAAGGTACCGCTCGGGGTCGGCGTCCACAAGGCACTGAGCCAGCGATCTGGCTAGTTTCCGCGCGCAATCGTGAGTCATGTTTGGCGGCAGCGGGGCCGTAAGATGGACGCCTTTGCCGCCGGTCACCTTCGGCCAGCTCTCCAAGCCAGCGGCTTCAAAAATCATACGGAGCGACAGCGCGGCCTCCATGACCACATCCCACGGCACGCCTTCGCCGGGATCAAGGTCCAATACGAGCTGGTCAGCGTGTTCGATGTCGTCGATGGTCGCGTTCCATGGATGAAGCTCGACGGCGTCCATTTCGACCAAGCCAAGCAAACCATCGAGGTCATCTACCCAGACCCGGACACCTTCGCCGCCTTCGCGCTTTTTGACTTTTAGCTGGTGCACCGACCGTGGAATCGGGGGCAACGGCCCTTTATGGTAGAACGTGGCACCGTAGGCGTGGCGGACGAGCTTCAGTGGTCGTCGGCCTAGATGAATCAGCGCCCGGTCGGCTACTCGCCGCCAGTATCCCGTCAGCTCGTCCTTGGATGGCGCGACCGCGTCCGGTAGCAACTGAAGAATGTTCTTTCGCGGGACGCCGTGCTTGCTTTCCACCCGGCGCTTGGAAGGAGCCGGAGGCTTGGCCGTAATTGGCTGAAGGTCCTCGCGCAATCCCTTGAACACCGCCTCGCGCAAGATGCCGCGGTCCGTCACACCGCTGAATTGCACCTCTGCCAGCACCTCTGGTCTGACCCACGTTGCCTTGGGTTTCTTGATGGGTGCCGACAACGGCGACTTCTCGATGATCAGCGGGTCCAGCCGCTCCCGAACCCGTTGGGCTGCTTGCAAGGTATAGCCGCTTTGCGCCTTCCCGGCATATAGCAGGCGGTCGCCGTCTCGCCTGCCTATGTAAAGCGAGGCGATGCGGCGCGGCTGAGCCCCGAGCTTCTCAACGAAGGCGACAATCGAGAACGTGTCGCTCTTGATGCACTTCACCTTGAGCCAGCTTGTTTGAACGCCGGAACGGTAGGGAGAGTCGGCTCGCTTCGATACAATGCCCTCCAAGCCCATCCGGCAGGCATGGTCGAACACGTCGCTACCGCCCGCCTCCAAATGCTCGGCATAGGTCAGCGTCGGAGCCGTTTCTTTCAGCCAGCCATGCAGAGCAGCCTTGCGCTCTATGAGAGGCATCTGTCGCAGATCTCGACCGTTGAGGTGCAAAAGGTCGAATGCAAAGAACATGAGCTTTAGCGAGTTCGGGTTTCCCAGCTCCCGTTCGAGGGCTTGAAAGTCCGGCAGCCCGGTGGTGCCGAGGACCACCACCTCGCCATCTAGGATTGCCGACTTGACCGGCAGGTTGGCAGCCGTCTGAATTATGCGCTTGTAGCGGTGAGACCAGTCGTAGCCCCGTCGGGTGAATGCTCGTGCCTCACCGCGCTCGATGACGATCTCTGTTCGATAACCGTCATACTTGATCTCGTGCAGCCAGTCGGAATCGGCGGGAGCTCTCTCGACCAGCGTCGGCGATTGGAACTCGATGAAGGTGAGTTGGCCTTTCCGCTTACTCATGCACTCGGAACTCCCTGAGCTGAGGAAATGGCCGGGAGCTGGTTGCGTTCCTTAGCAGTCGCTGAAGCATCGAGGTGGAACATTTTGCCTATGTCCGCTTTCTCTTTTCGCGAGCGGAGGACAGACACATGGCAGACGACAAAAGCAAAACGGATTTCCGTGACCGGGACCGTGTCTCGGGTGATGAAGAATACGAAGTTGGCTATTTCGCCAGCAAGTTTGGGCTTTCGATCCCTCAAGTGCGCGAGTTGATCGCCAAGCATGGCAACGACCGCGAGACCCTTGAGGCAGAGGCGAAGCGCCTTGGGGTACGATGATGGCTCGCTACCGCGTAGACGAACTCTTCGGCGAAGATGTCGTCTCTACAAATGAGGCTGATGCTGACAACGCACTACAGGCAGTGGAAGATGTAACCGGCAAAGTCATCTCGCCGCGCGCGCTGCAGGAGCACTGGTTCCGCGTAACAGACGAGAGCGGCACAATCCATGAGTTCAGTGTCGATGCCGATCCAGCCAAGGTGTTCAGCAAGTAACCCGCCGCCGCCGGACCTAAACACCGGCCGACCTAACGAGTCATGGTGCATTGCGGCTCCTCGCAAATCGACCGCGCCGGTCGACGTTCTGAAAGGAGAAGCAACCTTCGACGTCTCCGGTCGTGTGACCACGGGATCGGGGCCGCGGCAGGCTTCCAAGCGCAATCAACGGTCTTGGCATTGCTATGATCACCTCTAACTGGTCCGGCTCTGGCGGGGCTATTCGCTGGATCCGGTAGGAGCGCTCGCGGTGCTCCCGGCTGGACCTCGCCCCGCAGAAGGTGCGTTCCTCGAGTTTCGTGAGAATGAACTCAGGGGACCTCGTGGTACTCACGTGTAACGAATTAGCTCAAAACGGAGTTCATCCCGGCATGAATAAACCGTCTGCTTTCGGGAAACGACCAGGAAGGCCTAAACGTCTGAAATCGGGGCGCAAAGCTGCCATTCGCTCAATGTCATCAGACTGAATGTCTGAAACGCGCCCCATGTGGGACGTTGAAGTCACGCTTGCCACCGCCTTATAGCGGACACTGCCGGCGACCACCCTGGAGGTCGCGGTCGCGCCACTTCCCGACTTTTCGCTGGCCCCAGTGATGGTCGCAAGCCGCCTTAGCCGCTCTCGAGAAAAGGCGAGAACACATCTCGGTGGCGTGGTGCCACCCTGCGCCGCTCGCTGGACTATACCGGCATCGGCCGCGATTGTTCCGTGGCTGCCGGTAGTGGGTCAAGGCGCGGGACCAGATCCTCTATTGTATCGTCCAGTAGCGGCGGTTCTTCTTCGGCTTCCTGCTTCGGCTCCACCATGATCAGTCCGACAATGATCAGCGCCAAGGACGCCCAGGTCAGTATTGGTATTGCTTCACCGAGCAACAGCATGCTCCAGCCGATGCCCGCCGCTGTTACGGCATAAGCGCTCTGGCTGGCGAAAACTGCACCTGTTGTCGAGATAAGGACCATAAAGAGCAGCATTGCCAGATTGGCAGCCACGGCCATCAGAACCACGATGACGCCGAGGCGTCCCGTTAACAGATCAAGCGGGATGAAATCATCGTAATAGGCCGCAATCGGGATGAGCAGCGCCACGGAAACGACAAGGGTGATCCCGAACAAAGCGACGCTGTCGATCGCAGCAGGCCTCCGCTCAGCCAAAAATATATCTTCGGTCGCGTAGGTGACGGGGATGACCATCGCAATCGCAATCCAGAGCCAGCTGGCGGTCATGTCCGCCGGCTGACCATAAATCAGAATGATGACGATACCGGCGAGGCCAAGGCCCAATCCGAGGAAACGCTTAACATTTGGCGCCTCGGTCCGCATAACCGCCGCGAACAGAAAAACGACGAAACCCTCAAGGACAATGACGATAGAGACAATGAAGGCGGGAAGCCTGCTGGCCATCCAGTAAACCAGCACCTGATTTATCACGGAGCTGATAAGCGAGAGGAGCAGGATGAAGATCCAGTCAGTGCGTGTGAGGCCCTTCAAATTCGGCATGGTCTTGCGGTTCACGCTGATGCCGATGCAGACGGCAGCGCCGATAGTATCGATGAGCAAGGCCAATCCCACTGGATGCGCCTCAATGATCGAGGCCATCTTCGAGAGCGGCACGACTAGGCCCCACAGGCCGCCGCACGCCAACAGCAGCAGGCCCCCACGGAAGGTGCGGATGTTCTGTCGCAACTTGCGTTCGCGCTCGTAAACCTTCTGGGCCATCGTCGAAAACACAGTGGCGAGCTTGCCCAGACCATCCGTCCGGCTTGCCACGTCCTGGATGCCCAGCTTTGAGGGGTTGAACCGCCCTGACTCCAGGGTCGCAGCTGCCCTTGTCAACTTGGTGACTTGGCGCAGATACTCCTTCTCGATGTCGCGAAGCCTCTTCTTTTCGATGCAGGTAGCAACCCGCGCCTTGAGAAGGGCGAGTTCGAAGTCCTTGGGCAAGAAGTCCTCGGCGCCGAGCTCGATGGCATGGACGACGCTGTTCATCTCCTCGTCGAGCGCGGAAATGACGATGACCGGCAGGTCCCGTGTCTTAGCTGACGACTTCAGCCTTTTGAGCACCTCGAAGCCGTCCATTTCCGGCATCATGATATCAAGCAGTACGAGGTCGAACGGAGCGCCAGCGGTCTGATCGAGAGCGGCCGCACCGCTCTCCACTGCCACCGCTTCGTGACCGAGGGTCTCGACCGCTTTCTTCAGCTTGATCCTCACCATCGCGGAGTCGTCGACAACGAGAATCCTACCGAAGCTGCTCATAACTATCCCCAAGGTGAAAAATGTCTTGAAGCTCCGCCACCGCCGAGTTGAAAGCGCGTCTCGCGTTCTCGATATCTACCACGTCGGGCGGCTCACCCTTCGCGCATCGGGCTTCGATACCGGCGCAGACTTCGGCTAGCTCGGTTGCTCCCATGTCTCTTGCATTGGATTTCATGGAGTGCGCGGCCCGGCGCGTCGCGGGCAAATCGGAGGTCGACCCGGATTTTGCCAGGGTCTCCATGATCGACGGTCCCTCGTCGAGGAACGAGCTGACGAGTTCGACCACGTCGGATTCTTCGCCACCGACGAGTTCCCGCAGCTTGTCCAGTGCTCGCCTGTCGATTGCCAAAACATCCCCGAAGCGCAGCGCCACTTGTAAAGTTGATGCGGGCGCTTGCGGGGTGAGTCTGGTATGACCCTCGCCCGATTGTCAACGGGCCCGTACTGCCTCGCAATCACCCCAACTCCACTATTCGTGGGAAGTGAGATCGAAATCGTACCACTTCATGGAGATTGTTTTCAGGGTTCCATCGGCATGCATTTCGTCAACGGTCTTCTTGATGAGTGCCGCGAACTCATTGTCGCCCGGCAAGATCGCCACGCCATGGGGCACGCGATAGAGCGGCTGGCCGACTATCTTGAACGGCTTGCCCTCCTTGATAAGCGCCATGACTGCCGGGAGGAGATTAACCAACCCGTCGATCTCGGCTCCGTCGCCCTTCTCCAAGGCGGCGTACACGTCCTCTTCATGTTCATATGAAACGATCACCGGATCGTCGATTTTGTAGATGAAATCAGGGACTCCAACGATCCCAGGCGGCACCTTCTTCAGGTAGTTCTCGTATTGCGAACCGGCCAGCGCCCCTATCCGCTTGCGGCTTGCATCGGCCGGCGTACGGATCGTCGTATTATCCCGATGAACGGCCAGCACGCCGATGCCATAATGATATGTTGCCGGGAAAGCGATGTGCTCGGCGCGTTTCTTGGTCGGTGTCATCCCGCCAACGACAATGTCGTATTTCCCCTGCCAATTCCCCGAGACCTGTTCATCCCACGTTATGATGGAACCATCCGGGTTGGTCACGTATTCGACCTTGACTCCCATCCGCCGTGCGACCTCACGCAATACCTCGACGTCGAACCCGTCATATTCGCCCTTCTCGTTCTTGATGACCTGTGGCGGCCAGATGTCCGGGGCTGGAGAACGCAGGATTCCGGTCGACCGGATGTGGTCGAGCACCTCACCTGCCAGGCTGTGGTCCGCAAGTGGAACCGATAAGGCCGCCCAGGCAATTGCGATGGCAATAAGAAGGCGCTTCACAGGATGCATTCTCACCTCCATCGTAGAAGTATTCGGCAAACCCTAGCCGTTCAGGGAGTTATCATATCGTATTGATACCACTTCAGTGAAAGTTCCATCAGAGTACCGTCGGAGCGCATTTCATCGATAGTCTTCTTCACCAGCGTGCCAAATTCCTCGTCGCCCGGCACAATGGCGATACATGAGGGTGCTCTATACAACGGTTGGCCGACAATTTTTATGGGCCTTCCCTGCTTGATTAACTCAAGAATGACTGGAAGGGTGTTTATCGTACCATCTATCTTCCCGTCCGAGACAGCGTCATACGCGCCTTCCTCGTGATCAAACTCGACGATTACAGGATCGCCTATTGGGTACGTGATCGGCGGCATTCCAAGAATACCGAAGTCTTCTCTCTCCAAGTACTTTTCGTGAACCGAAGCCTTCAGCACGCCAATCCGCTTTCCACTGGCATCGGCCGGGGTCTTGATTTGGCTGTTGCTCTGATTGACAGCAAGGACACCCATTCCATACCGGTAAATGGCAGGAAACGAGAGATGTTCGGCTCGCTCTGCAGTAGGCGACATGCCACCTACGACTATGTCGTACTTGCCCTGCCACTGGCCGGAGGTTTGCTCCTTCCACGTGATGACGGAGCCGTCTGAGTTTTTGACGTATTCGACTTTGGCACCTATGCGGCGGCCGATCTCTCGCAATACCTCCACATCATACCCGTCGATTTCACCATTTGGCTGCTGGATGACGGCCGGAGGCCAGATGTCTGGAAACGGAGCGCGGAGAATCCCCGTTGCTCGGATGCGGTCAAGTGCCTCACCCGCCACGCTGAACCCTGCGAGTGGAACCGACAAAACCGCCCAAGCAATGGCGACTGCAACGAGAAACCGTGTCACTGGGTTCACCCCCCCCCTGGAGTATTTATGCACCGGGTCTGCGAGGTAGGTCGGCCTCGGCTACCGCCCCGGTCAAGGCAATCACCTTTTGGAATCCTCTAGCAATCGTATCGCATCGGCCGTAATTTAGCGATAGCGCATATTCGCTCGGCACGCATGTCGAGCATCCACGGGGCAGGCCAACACGGCCCTCGGCCTCTTGAGCAAATGTCGAGAATGTCTGACGAGCAATCGCCGTCGGCGGCGCTGATGAGCGCGGCTCATCGCGCCGTCGTGTCAATTCCGAACCACTTCAGAGAAATGGACTCAAGCATTCCATCCTCCCGAAGTCGATCGATGGCTCCCTTCAGTTCGGCAGCGAACTCTGGATCGCCCTTCTCAATGGCGATTGCGGTCGGCGTATAGAGCAGCGGCTGACCGATAATCTTGATCGGACGACCCCTGCCGATCTCACTCATGAGTGTGGACAGCGAGTCCACAATGCCATCCAGTTCTACACCATTGCCCTTTGCGAGCGACTCGTAGCCACCTTCGCTTGTCTCGAACGGCACGACGACAGGCCGGTCAATCTGATATTTGATCGGCGGAATATCAAGGATATCGAATGGCTCGCGGGTCAGATATTTTTCATATTCGGAGGACCTCACCGCTCCGATTCTCTTCCCGCTCGCGTCGGCAGGCGTTCGAATTGTCGTGTTGTCACGATGTACCGCCAGCGAACCAAGGCCGAAGGCATAAACGGCAGGAAAGTCCAGTTTTTCCGCGCGCTGTTTCGTTGGGGTTACGCTCGGAGAGACGTCCCATGCGCCCTGCCACCTTCCAGATATAACGGCGGAAAATTCCGCCACCTCAAAACGGACTTCGACGCCAAGCCGCCGTGCAACTCCCGTCAGGACGTCGACATCAAATCCATCGAAGCTGCCGTCATCCTTGCGCCAGGAGAAGGGTGGCCACGCCGGATCTACCGCTACCACCAGAACCGCTTTTTGCCTGACTCGATCGAGGACGGGGCCAGCAGAGCCGGGCATTGACAATGCACATAAGAGAAGCAACGAAACCGTTGCAATTGACATCCGCGACAGCATCGACACGATCTCGTTCCTTTTTGATTGGTCTTCCGGGGATTCACCCGGTTTCGCCAGGTCCATTAGACAAGTTGTTGGAGCGTTGTCCGCTGACCAATACCGCTCTTTTGAGTGATGCCACGAGCTCCTCGACGCGCAATGGCTTGCTGAGGTAATCATCCATCCCTGCATCCAGATATCGCTCGCGGTCGCCCGCCATCGCATTGGCAGTGAGAGCTACGATGTAAGGTTGGCGTTGCTCGCGGGAACCGGATGCACGGATCAGCCTTGTCGCCTCGACGCCATCCATATCCGGCATCTCGATGTCCATCAGAATGATGTCATGCCGCCCTTCGGCATATGAGGAAATTGCCGACTGTCCGTCTCCCGCCAGCTCCGCCCTGTAACCTAGTCGCTCGAGCACCTTGAAGCCCAGCTTTCGATTGGTGGCGTTGTCATCAACCAGCAGGATGCGAAGCGGAAACTTGGCTGCCATCGCGCTGTCAAGAACAGGACTCTTCGGCTGATCGGGTTTGGCGAAGCGCGTGGGAGCCCCGGCAAAGACCGCCATGAAAGCATTAAGAAGAGGCGATGGCTTGATCGGCTTGGAAAGCATCGCCGCGAAGTTGACTCCTTCCATCTCCATCTTCTTCTGTTCGGAGATGGGTACCATTGAGCTCAGCAACACCAGCGGAATGCTGCCTTTGTCACCGAGTGCGCGTATTCCCCTCGCCAGTTCAATGCCGTCCATATCGGGCATGTTCATATCGAGCACGATGACATCAAAGGTTTCGCCGTCTGCAATCATGCGAATGGCGTCAGAAGGGGACCCGGTTGCATACGGAATCATGCCCCAGGCCTGCGCCTGCAGGGACATTATGCGGCGGTTCGTTGCATTATCGTCGACAAACAGCAGTCTCCGGCCGGTCAGTTCAACCTTGGCCAGCGACATCTGAGCCCGTTTGGGAGCCGGGGCAGTTGGAGCGCGGATCGTGAAGAAGAAGGTTGTGCCCGTGCCCTCGACGCTTTCCACCCACACCTCGCCTCCCATGAGTTCTACGAGGCGCTTGCTGATCGCGAGGCCAAGTCCGGTCCCGCCGTAGCGCCGGGTCGTCGATGCATCGACCTGGCTGAACGACTTGAACAAGCGGTCCATTCGATCCTTGGGTATGCCGATCCCCGTGTCCCGCACCGCGAACTGCAACATGCACGGGGCCGCCTGATCTTGGCTTTGTGACCCACCCGTCTCTGCGGCTCCGAGTGAAACCTTCATTGCTGAAAGTACAATTTCTCCCCGGTCGGTGAACTTGACGGCATTGTTGAGGAGATTGATTAGAACTTGCCGCAACCTGGTATTGTCCGCGACAATTCCTTCGGGGGTTCCGGGTTCCACCACATACCCCAAGTCCAGCCCCTTCTCCGCTGTTTTTGGGGCGATCAGGTCAATCGCACTCTCAAGGCATTCGCGCAGTTCAAACGGCTTGGGATCAAGCTCCAGCTTGCCGGCTTCAACCTTTGAGAAGTCCAGTATGTCATTGATGATCGTCAGAAGTGCCTCTGCGCTGCTGTTGATCGTCTCGCCGATTTCCCGTTGCTCCTGGTCGAGCTTGGTGGAGAGCAGCAAGTTGCTCATGCCGATAACGCCGTTCATGGGCGTGCGGATTTCGTGGCTCATGGTAGCTAGGAAGGTGCTCTTGGCCTCATTGGCGGCCTCGGCGGCTTCCTTGGCCTGCTGTAGCGCTAGCGACAGCTGCTTGAGCTCGGTGAACAGCTGTGCGTTATGAAGCGCAGCACCTGCATTGGCGGCGATAGTCGAAAGCAAGCGAAGCGAGTTGTCGTTGAACATGCCCTCCCGCGCTGTGCTTTGCACGCTGATCACACCCATGGTGCCAAGCCCTGTCTTGATCGGAACGCCCAGATAGGAAAGGGCATCCCTGCCGACGGGAGTCGCTCCGATTTCGACGCTGCGCTCGTTTACGTCCTGGTTGATGAGCAGCGGCTCGCCGGTCTCGATGATCTTGCTTGTCAGACCTTCGCCGAGGGTGAGAGTGGTGAAAGACTCGCCGAATTGGTAAGGAAAATGAATGAGGTTGGTTTTCGGGTCGAGCAGCGCCACATACACGATGTCGGCCTGAAAAATATCGCGCATCTGGTTGCCGATCAGCCGGATGGTGCTATCGAATTCGGCTTCCGCGATGAGCGCCTCGCTGACCTTGCTGATCGCACCCAGCTCGGCTGCCCGATCCTCGGTTTCCTTGAGCAAGCGCTGAGTTTCGTCGAACAGGCGGGCATTGGCGATGGCCACGCCCATATTGGACGCCAGCGTCTGCAACAGGCGCAAATGACCATTATTGAAGGCGCTGGCCTGATAACTCTGTACGCTGAGGACGCCTATAGTCTTGTTACCGGCGCTGATTGGCACGCCAATATAAGAGGCAGTTCTGTCTTCTTCTTTTGGGAAATATGCGCCTAACTCCCTTCCCTCCGCTGAGGTACGAAAAACCAAGGGTTTGCCTGTTATTATTACCTTAGAAGTTACTCCTATGCCCATCGGAAATGGATCAATAGACACATATTTATCTCTATAGTATGCGAATGGAACACGTATTAGGTTCGACGCATCATCATGCAATAGTATTTCTGCCACCTCAGTTCCGAAGATTTCACGAACCTTGTCTCCCACGAGGCGAACGATAGTCTCAACATTCAACGATTTCGCCATCGATTCACTTACGCTATTTAGAATAGCCAGTTCCGCGGCCCGATCCTCTGTCTCCTTGAGAAGGCGTTGGGTCTCATCGAAAAGGCGCGCGTTGGCAATCGCAACGCCCATGCTGGTTGAGAGCCCCTGCAGCAAATGCATTTGAGCTTCATTGAAGGCGTTCTTCTCGTAACTTTGCACGCTGACGACGCCCAGAGTCTTGTCGGCTGCGATGATCGGAACGCCCAGATAGGATTCCGTTTCGTCCTCTTCCGTCGGCGCAAGAGCGCCCAACTCATCGGCGCGATCGTTTGAGCCGATAACGAGCGGTTCGCCGGACAGGATGATTTTCGAGGTCAGACCCTCGCCCATCGCAAATGGCTCAGGCTGTCGATACCCATTGTAATAAGCATAGGGGACGGTGATCAGATCGGACTTGTCATCGTGTAAAAGGATTTCTGCGACTTCAACGCTGAATATTTCGCGCAGCTTGTCTCCCACAATGCGGGTTACTGTCTCCACATTGAGCGTCTTCGCCATCGCCTCGCCGACGGAATTGAGAATAGCGAGCTCCTTCACGCGCCGATTGATTTCCTGCGCATAATAGACAAAGGCCCGAGCTAGATCCGATATCTCGTCGTTGCCTTTTGTTAGCGTCTCCAATTTCGCAGGAGGGCTCGTTTCCAGCATGGCGAGGCTCAACTTGCGAATGCGGCCGACGACCGACGCCTGCAAGTAACCAGCAATGAGTATGGCTCCAACCACCGCCAGGACGGCAATCAACGAGAGGACCCGGGCACGCGCCGTCAGCCGGCCGTCAAGTGCGCTGCGTTGATGGTCAACATCTTGAGCAATCTCTTGAGAAATGACGTCGGCGGCCGCAACCAGCTTGCCGGAGAAAAGCTCGTTGTCAGCCAACTGGCCGCGAATATCATCGAACAAGCGGAATAGTCTGCCCTTCAGTTCCACCACGCCCCGGGGGCCCAGCAAGGCCTCTTCAAACTGCCTTGCCAAATTGGGGTCTGCCGTAGCCAGCAAGGAAATCCTTGGCCGCAGTTCATTCGCCATAGTCTGCAGCTCTTCAGGTTTGCCCGCCGTAGCAAGCCCAAGGGCCGTCGCAGTCACCTCATTCGTGAGGGCACCATGCAGGGCTAGGACGCCGTCGGCCTTTCCAGATACGGCGATGCGAAAGATACGCTGGAGCAACCCCTCCAACGCATCTTCGGTTGCAGCACGGTCGTAGAGTGTGGTGGCAAGCGTATCGAGATTCCGGAACAGTCCCGCCGTCGTCTCTTCAATCTCCGAGAGGTCCTTGCTTGTCTGCGACTTGAGTTTGCCGGTCAGCTCCTGAAGTTTTGACTGCTCCTTGAAACTGAGGAGCGAGAAGTTGAGCAAGGCATCCTGCTCCAGCCCTTTTGCGTACAGCGATGGCGCCAGGCGTGTGATTGCTTGGGCGCGCTGCCGCAGCTCGGCGGCGGTCTGGATGGCCTCGACTTGGACGTCGGCCACCGAGTCGAAGCTTTGCCGCAATTCGTTGAAGGATTGGACAGCGATGACGCTGATCGCACCGACCATTAGAGCGAGAGCGACAAGACCTATCATCGCCCGGGCGGCAAGACCATGCCAGGGACGATGGGGCCGCTTGCCGTCGCTCGCTTCGCTCATATATCCCGCCCACGCCGCTATCGTGCGTCCCAGCGGCACACCTTGTATCCCAATCTGGAGCCGCCGGGGGAATTCGTCAATCAGGCCGTGCTTCGGGCCCACTGGCGGAGTACGCGGGCGATAGGCTCGCCACGCGTCACTCGCCGAATTGCTTTGGACGCAAAGCGCCTACGATGGTCAGCAACGGTCACACCGCGACGATGCGCACGCCCAATCTAACTGTCCGCTCGTGAAGTGTCGTAGACCGAAGCTGCCGGTCTGTTCTCGGCCCCGAAGCGGCGTCGCCCTTAGGAGGCACACTCGGTGCGGGGCTTCTTGTCGGCGGTGGTCAAGAAGAAGCTTGGCCTGAACCTCATCAGCGATGTCGGCAAAGATGGCGTTCGCCGCTACCGCATCGATGACAGCGCGAAGGGCGCCCGAGCGTGATGCGGGCAAAGCTCAACATCGAAACAGAGGTCGCCGCCTTGGGCGACCTCTCCCGCGAGGATCTCGCAGCCCAATGGGAGAAGATCTACAGATGCTCGCCACCGAAAGGTGTCAGGCGTGAGCTTCTGATCAGGGCAGCAGCCTGGCATCTTCAGGCAAAACGTCTCGGTGGATTTTCCACCGAGACGCGTCGCATGCTCAGGTCCGCCATAGACCGGGTCGAGAAGAAGGTCGCCGACCGTGACAGGCAACCTAGCGTTGGCACTGACGACATCAAGGTGACTGCCGCTCCAAAGCGCAAACAAGTTTTGCCAGGCGCACGGTTGGTCCGTGACTGGAAAGGCAAGACCCACATCGTCGACGTGCTCGAGGATGGCTTCGTCTTTGAGGCCAAGGTTATCCCTCGCTATCGTCGATCGCGCGCAAGATCACCGGCGCGCATTGGTCCGGTCCGAGGTTCTTTGGCTTATGAGCAGCAACGCGACACGTCGCCTGCGCTGCGCGGTCTACACTCGTAAATCGAGCGAGGAAGGCCTCGATCAGGAATTCAACTCGCTCGACGCCCAGCGCGAGGCCTGTGTGGCGTTCATTACCTCACAGGTCGGCCTTGGCTGGAAGCTCGTCCCTGATCGTTATGACGATGGTGGCATCTCAGGTGGAACGATGGAGCGCCCCGCTCTGCAGCGGCTGCTTCAAGACATTCGCGACAAAAAGATTGATGTAGTGGTCGTCTATAAGATCGACCGCCTCACCCGCTCGCTGATGGACTTTTCGAAGATCGTCGAGATCTTCGATGCCAGCTCGGCGTCATTCGTCTCTGTGACCCAGCAGTTCAACACCACCACATCGATGGGCAGGCTGACGCTAAACGTGCTTCTGTCCTTTGCGCAGTTCGAGCGCGAGGTCACAGCCGAGCGCATCCGCGACAAAATCGCGGCATCGAAGAAGAAGGGCATGTGGATGGGCGGTGTCGTGCCGCTCGGCTATCGCGTGGAGCATCGCAAGCTAGTCATCGACGACGGCGAGGCGAAGATCGTTCGGCATCTCTTCAAGCGCTACCTTGTGCTGAAGTCAGTGCGCGACCTTGCTGACGAAAGCGGCGCGGGACAGTCTCACGACGCGCACCCGCGAGCGCCAGGATGGGACCCTTGCTGTGACGATGCCGTTCGGCCGCGGCAATCTTTATCACCTGCTCTCGAATCCCATCTACATAGGCAAGATCAAGCACAAGGACCAGGTCCACGACGGCGAGCACGAGCCGATCATCGCAGGCCCGGTGTTCGAAGAGGCGCTGGCGCTCCTGGCGTCTCAAGCACCACGCCGGAGGAGCAAATCGAACGTCACTCAGCCGCACCTTCTCACCGGACTTCTCTTTGACGAACATGGCGAGAAACTTCGATCGGTGCATGCCAACAAGCGAGTCGTTCGCTATCGCTACTATGTCTCAAAACAGTTTGTTGATCAGCGGCGCCGCAGCTCCGACGGATGGCGTCTTCCTGCCGATGCAGTTGAATCAGTCGTTGAGCTTCAGCTGAATCGTATTCTCAGCGATCACAGCCAAATCGCTGATTTGATTCGGCGTTGGGGAGGTCCCGGCGAGATCAATACGCGATGAGCCGCGCGGCTGAAGTCAGGACTGCCTGGAGCTTCGAGACTGCCGACGCTAAGCGATCGCTTTTTCAGAAACTCGCTCGCCGCATCGCACTTGGTCAGAAGGCATTGACCGTCGACATTGATTGCCGGGCACTATCCGAACATCTGCTCGATAGGGCTTTGCCATCCGACGGCGGCGCTGAAACGCTGTCGATCACATGCCCATTTGAAATCAAGCGACGCGGCGTAGAGATGCGCATCGTACTAACCGATCCCTCGTCCAACGGCTCGGAGCCGGATGCAGCGTTGATCGACGTGGTCTATCGCTCTCAGCTTTATCTCCATCAACTCACCGATGGCTCGGGTCGAAGCCTGACGGAGATCGCCAGCTTGAACGCGACCACCGTCTCTGAGGTGAGCAGGCTGCTGCCGCTGGCGTTTCTCTCGCCGAAGATCGTGTCGAAGATTATCGCCGGCATCCAGCCAGTCGAACTCACAGCCCATGGGCTGTCGCGCCTGTCCCGCCTTCCCCTCGCATGGTCCGATCAATCTGCCCTCCTCGGCTTCTGATTCCGACCATCGCCCGAGCATCGCTTTTCCAAACAGTTGGCTACGCAAATGGGGCTGCAGAGACGAAGGTCCGAAATCGAGGCATTCTAGGCCCAGACGGGGTTGTCTCAGCCAAGCGTTGCCGCAAGTGCGCCGGTAACCTACGGAAATGTCGACACTATTCTGAGATGGTCGAAAACGCGCCAGAACTGGCAGACTGAATGGTGGGCCCGGAGGGTCATCGTTTTCGACGGGAAAACAATACGTTAGCGGCTGGTTCGCCAACCCATTTCCTTCGTATGCTCTCTTATGCTCTGGCGAACCCACGGATCAGGAGGACTAGTTTCAATGCGACCGGTATCTTCCCTTAAGCCACAAGAAAGCGGCGATGATTGCTTGTTGACCAAAGGGGCCGCAAACGGACTGTCGGCTTTCGGGCTATTTGGTTGAGAAGCTGACCTTGCATCACGACCGCGAACCTGGTGACGCAACTCAAGGCCGGCGGCGACACATATAGCAACAGCCCGTTCGTGTTGGTGTTTGCCGGCATGGGGTCGGTCGCTGTACGGCGATGGACGTTTAGCGTTGCAAGTAGGATGGTTGCGGGGACAGGATTTTTGAGCCTGTGAGCCTGCTTGCGAAGTCCGGTCAACAGACGAACTCGGTTGCAAGGAGTATTGGCGGTAGTCCTCTGACGACCCATCCCCAGAATGGAACTTCGATCACGTTTGCACCATTGCGGATCGAGACGCCCGGCGTCCTTGTTGTGCACGCACAATTCGAGCGGAGGCCGCAATGCAGAAGGTACGAAAAATTACGAGAACCCCAGTCGGCCTCTGATTGTGGAATGGTCTGGTGACGGCGTTGGGCCGCAAGCGGATTGGCGAGTTCTGGCGTAGAAGGCAAAAAGCAGACGTTCAGATCGCAAGCGTCATGGCGGAAGCCGACGCAAGGACGGGAGCTGCAAAAGGTGATGCGAATGCCCGAGGTTGCGGAAAAACCAGGCGCGAACCCACCAATGCTGTGAGTACGCGCCCTGGTTAGGCCTACCCCAACAAACGGTCAGTAATCCCAGAAGACCGGCACCCAACGAAAGACGTCGCCGTCGACCGCCACATGGCCTACCGAGGGGAACGGCATGTGAGTGGCCACCAGCAGCTCTCCGGTCTCCGCCAGCTCCCGCAAAAGTCGCGCCCGAACCCGAGCTGCCTCCTCGGGGTCGTGCTCGAAGCCGTTGTACCAGTCGGGATGTTCGAAACCGACCGCGAACACGGCGTCGCCAGCAAACATCAGTCGGTCTTTGCCGGACGCGACGCGCACTATGCTATGCCCAGGAGTGTGACCGCCCGTTCGAGAGACGACCACGCCCGGCGCCACCTCGTATTCCTCATCGAACAGGTGCAGCTTGCTCTCGTACTCTTTCCTGAACCGCTTGGCGGTTGCACGAAGCGCGTCCGGGAACCCTGGCGGCATGGAGACGTGGGAGAAATCGGGCGACTCCCAGAACTTGACCTCGGCGGCCGCCACGTGGATCCGCAGGTCCGGACGCAGCCGCTCTTTCACCCCATCCACGAGCAGGCCGCCAACGTGGTCCATGTGCATGTGGGTAAGCACCATGTCGGTCACGGATCCAAGATCGATGCCGGCTGCCTCCAGTCGCTTGATCAACTGCCCGGCCCGCGGCAAGTTCAACTCCGGGTCCAATCCTAGCCCAGCATCGATGAGTATGGTCTGCCCGCCGCTGCGCACCACGACCGCGTTCAACGCCCAGTCGAAAGCGTCCGGCGGCAGGAACATGTCCTTCAGCCAGGCCGCATGCACGGCAGGGTCGGCGTTGTATCCCAACATGTTGGTTGGAAGCGGTAGCACCCCATCGCTGACCACCAGCACTTCGATCTCGCCGACTCGCACCGCATAGCGAGACGGAACCAGCTCTTCTGATCCCGTTTTTTGGGGGTGTGAGGTTTTGTCTAGCATCATGTTTATCTCCTGCTGACCGCCGCTTACACGCGGCATCGACGACGTACATCCAGGCGTGTTTGCGGTCGATTGTGTCGAGGGAGAGGGCAAGCCACACCACGGGATAGGTTGCGGGGCATCGAAATAAAGGACCGACGTGTCCTGAACGGCATCTTTTGCCGGCGAGTGGCGACCCGCTAAGACAAGGCTCGCTACTTACTGTCAGCGTCTCTTCACCCTGACTGCTTGAACCCTCACTCGGGCGGTCTAACAGCCTTATCCACAACGCAGGGTCGGCCACAGCTTATGGATTTCCATGAGGTGCGGCCGAGGGCATAGCCGGTTAAGCTGGCAAGCCAAATCGCCACCCAGATCCAAGGATGAGTGCTACACAAGGCGCTGACGGTCTCCGGCTTTCTTTTATCCCGGGAGGAGAAGACAATGACGACAGCGTTTAGGTCCATTGGCGAAATCGACTCCGAAGCATTGCGAGCCGCTCGGATCATCGAAGGCGTGGTCGGCAACGCGTGGGCGACGGACGCCTCGGGCAATTTCACCTACGTGACGTCAAGCGCGCTGACGCTTCTCGGCACAACGCTAGAGGAACTCAATTCGCCTTCGGACGACGGCACGGTCGGTTGGAAGCGCCTAATCCATCCCGACGATTACGACGCCGCCGTCACAATGTGGCGTCGATGCCTGCAAACAGGTGACCATTACAATATGGGGCATCGCATATTGCGCGCTAGCGGTGCTTACGGTTGGAGCAGGAGCTCGGGGCAGCCGCTGCGCGACAGCACAGGTCGCATCGTTGCATGGTATGGTGCGCTGATTGACGGTGATGTCCCGTCCGCGGCCAAGGAACAATTCGCGGACGTCATCAGTGACGCGCTCGAAAGCAAAGCCGTTTCCGATGCTCCGCATTCGCTGAGCCTTGTCCATCCGGATGACCGGACTGCCGCAGCTCACGCTGCCGCCCGCGCCTTCTGGACGGGCGTTCCACAGGTGACGAGACATCGGCAACTCCAGGCCGACGGTAGTTATCGCTGGAACGAGACGCGGTCAGAACCAGGCTACAGTGTGAGTGTCGACATCGACGATCTGGTGACGGATAGGGAGCCACTCGCCCCGGCAGGATTGGACCCGTCGGTAGAAGGCGAGGCTGAACCAATTCGATCGGCGAAGGTCGTCGAGAGCATATTCGGGAACGGATGGGCATTCGACGTGGCCGGCAGATGGATTTACCTGCACCCGTTTGCACAGAATTCTCTTGGGGTGACGTTGGAGGAACTGAACGCGTCTTTGGACGAGGGGCATACCGCCTGGAAGCGGCTGCTTCATCCGGACGACTATGAGCAGATCGCAGCCACATGGCGCCACTGCCTGGAGACAGGCGATCACTTCAATGTCGAGTTTCGCTTTCGGCGCGCGAGCGGCATCTATGTCTGGGCTCGAGCAGCCGCGCGGCCAGCACACGACAGCCGCGGTCGTGTCGTGGGATGGTATGGCATTGCACTCGACAATGACGTCTACAAAAAGACCGTGGCGGCGCTGCGTGGCCGGGAGCGGGAACTTTCTCAGCTCGTCGACATGGTCCCGGTCCAGATCAGGCGTCTGACACCCCAAGGTGAGCCGATCTTCTTCAATAAACGCTTGCTCGACTTCTTCGGACTGAACGACGTGGCGCAGTTGGACCGGCCGGGAATGAGCCGGATGGCGGCAGCCATACAGTCTCTCGTCCATCCGGAAGATGGCGCCCGCCTTTTGGAAAGGCTCCATCATTCCTTGGCTACCGGCGAGCCCCACTCGATGAAGTATCGCATGCGTCGAGCGGACGGCGCCTACCGCTGGGTGGATGGTCGCTGGGAGCCGCTTCGTGACCATAGCGGCGCGATCGTACAATGGTATGCAATTTCCATCGATATCGACGATGAGATGCGCGCCCAGGAAGCGCTGCGTCTCCGCGAACGCGAGCTCTCGCAACTTGTCGATATGGTGCCGAGCTTCCTCTGGCGCCTGTCTGCGTCGGGCGAGCCGGTCTTCTTCAGCAAGCGAATGGTCGAGTTTCTCGGTCTCGACGTGGGAGAATACCGGAGTGCGGGAGGAAATGGTCGGACAGCTGCCATAGCGGCTGTCGCACATCCCGAAGATACGGCCAAGCTGGAAGCAGCGCTTAATCACTCCTTGATCACCGGCGAGAGCTTCTCGCTGAACTATCGCCTGCGTCGCGCGGATGGCGTCTATCGCTGGATGTCGAGCCGTGCGGAGCCGATGCGGAACGAGGAGGGATCCGTCGTACAGTGGTACGGGTTGTCACACGACATCGATGATCAGGTGCGGGCCGAGGAAGCGCTGCGGAGCAGCAAACGCCAGCTGGAACAGATGATTGACGCCGTGCCCCTGAATATCCTGAGCTTCGGCCCTTCAGGTAAGATCACCTACACCAGCAAGCGATATCTGGAGAAGGTCGGTTCGCCACCCACGCACATCGAGGACTTCGACGCCCTGGCTCGGGACCTGGCCCACCCTGAAGACTTTCCGACAATGTTCCGGAGGGCATCGAATGGCTTTGCGACCGGCCAGCCTTTCGTGAACCGGTTTCGTCGTCGCGAGAAGGATGGCGCCTACCGCTGGATAGAAGCGCGCGCGCAACCGTTACGGGATGCCGATGGCACGATCGTGCAATGGTATATGGCTTCAATCGACATCGAAGACGAGATGCGCGCGCACGAGGCGCTGCGCGACCGGGAGCGGGAGCTGCGGCAGTTAATCGACGCCGTGCCCGCTCTCATCTGGAGCACAACGCCCGAAGGAACGCCGTCCTACATTAACAAGCCGCTCATGGATACGGTTGGCATCACCCTGGAAGACTTGACCGCGCCGGACGGGTCGCGATCCCTGGCGGATGTACATCCGGATGACAGGCCGGTGGTAGAGCAGGCGCTCGCGCGCTCGTTCGAGACTGGTACCGCCTTCGCAAGGACCTATCGACAGCGGCGGTCAGATGGTGGCTACCGGTGGACCGACGCACGCGCGGAGCCGCTTCGCGACGAGTTCGGCGGCATCGTCCAGTGGTACGGCGCTTGTGTCGACATCCACGATTTGGTTACCGCGCAGGTGGCGCTGCGCGAGAGAGAACGTTCGCTGTGGCAGCTGGTTGAAACGCTGCCGGTAATGATCGATTGCGCCGCGCCGAACGGCGAACCGATATATCGCAGCCGTCAGCTCCGCGAATTCCTCGGATATGAGTTGGAGTCATTGGACGGCAAGGGAAAATCCCGCCTGGCCGGCACACTCGACGACGGTGTTCATCCTGACGACCTGGCGGGCGTCAAAGCGAACTATGCCCATTCTTTGGCCACTGGCGAACCGTATGCGCGGAGGCACCGTCTGCGGCGCTTCGATGGCGAATATTGCTGGGTCGATACGCGCGCGGCACCGATGCGCAACGCTGAAGGTGCGATTGTTCAGTGGAACGTCGTCTGTCTGGACATCGATGGTGAAGTTCGAGCGCATGAAGAGCTGCGTCTGGCGCAAGAGAGACTTGCACGTGCGAGCCAGGCGGCGAGTCTTGCCGAGCTTTCGGCCTCAATCGCCCATGAGGTGAACCAGCCTCTGGCGGCTGTTGTCGCCAACTCGTACGCCTGCCAGCGCTGGCTCACGGCCAAACCGCCAAATATCGAGCGGGCGCAGAAGACGGTGGAGCGCATTATCCGGGATGCCAACTCGGCGGCGGATGTCGTCAGCCGCATCCGCGCCTTGTTCAAGCGGTCTGCGGACGCGATGGCCTACACAACGCTCGGCAGCGTTATCGCGGAGGCGCGCGACCTCATCGCTGAAGAGGCGGTGCGGCGTCGAGTTCGTATGGACATCGATGTCGAAAGCGACCTTCCCATTGTCGCGCTCGATCGGGTGCAGATCCAGCAGGTTTTGGTGAACCTCATCCGCAATGGCATGGATACGATGGACTCTGTTGCGGGCGACAGGGTTCTTGCACTTCGCGCGCGCCGGATAGGGGACGCGATCCAGATCGAAATCAGCGATTGCGGCCCGGGCATAGAATTTCCTGACCGAATATTCGAGCCGTTCTTTACGACGAAAGAGCACGGCATGGGCATGGGGCTCGCGATCTGCCGTTCCATCGTCGAGTCGCACGGCGGACGGTTGTGGGTGGAGAAGAACGAGCCGCACGGAACGACGTTCGTCTTCACGATGCCGGTCGAAATGAAGGCGGCAGCATGACGACCCACAATCACATCGTCTTCATCGTCGATGACGACGTCCGTATCCGTGAAGCGCTTGGTGAGCTTCTGGAGTCGCATGGTATGCGCGCCATCGCGTTCGGATCGGCCGGCGACTATGTCCTGGCGGACAAGCCGGACGTCCCCGCCTGTCTCATCCTCGATGTGGAATTGCCGGACATCAACGGCCTCGATCTGCAGAGGCAGATCGCCGAAGGAGATCATCCGCCGATCGTCTTCATAACAGGGCACGGCGACATCCCATCCTCGGTGCGCGCGATCAAGCATGGTGCCGTGGACTTCCTGACAAAGCCTTTTCGCGACGCGGACCTCATGGCCGCAATCCAGACGGCGATCGCCCAGGATCGGGAAAAGCGATCAGAGCGGGCCGAACTCACCATGTTGAGGCAACGCTATCTAGAGCTCACGCCACGCGAGCGCGAGGTGCTGCCGCTCGTCGTGAGTGGCCTACTCAACAAACAGGCCGCGGCTGAGTTGGGGATCAGCGAAGTCACGCTGCAGATCCATAGAAGGAACGTGATGCAGAAAATGATGGCGGCGTCCCTCGCCGATCTCGTGCGCATAGCGGAACGACTGGAGATACCGATTACCCACTCTCGACGAACGGGAGGGAACTGAGTGTGAGCACGGTGCGACCTGTCGTGGCGGTTGTCGACGACGATCCGAGAGTCCTCGAGTCTCTGGAGGACCTGCTGGAATC